>DMPJ01000002.1:1027-8579 GCA_003456035.1 Planktothrix sp. UBA8402 | reverse complement strand
TTTGAGATAAAATTAAGTTTAAAATATTCATTTCCTTAGAGTGAAACAGTTGATTTTCGTTAAATAAATTTTTACCCAGTTTATCCATTGAGTTAGTATTAAAAACTACATAGGGAAGATTTTTATAATTCCCATCGACAGGTAGAATATTATCCGCAGAAGCGAGAGCATAAACCAGGCGTCTTAGAATATCTTGAAAGGTGGGAGGTAACCATTTGCGATCGCTTAAAAAATACTCCTCTAATTCAGAAAAGGTTAAAAAAGTTTGAATGGGAAAAGCATAATAGCGATCGCAACTTTTAGAAGTTTGTATGACTTGTTGCGATCGCTCTTTAACCTCCCCTAAACTGTAGACTAATTCCAAAGCAGAAGCAACCAGGGTTTGAATTTGTGGGGGGTAATTTCCATTTCTTAAACTCCGCAATTGTTGAATAAAATTGCTATTTTCTAAACCAATAATCCGAGATAAATCAATATAATTAATTTCCCTAACCGTTTTTTCTGATAACGGAATAATCAATAAACTTCCTCGCACATAGGTTTTTTCTAATGGGGGAAGATCCAAAAATTGATCTAAACTTTTTTCCAATTTAGATAAAATTTCCGATCCCAAAGATAAATAAGATACTTCCTGTTGAGTTTTAGAGGTGACAGCAGGACGATAAATTTCTATTTTTTGAGCGGATAATAAATTCAATAACCGTTGGGAAATCTCCTTTAACCGTTGATCTTGACGACGCTTTTTAGACTCTTTTTGTACTTCCTGATATAGAGTTACCATTGACCCCAAAAAACTATCCCCCCCTTGTTTAATCGACTTTCCCCCAATGGGAATCATCACATAACTTTGAAATCCAATTTGACCCGATCCTACAATTCGAGTCATAATTGATGCTTTTAAAATAATTAGAATATTCAACGCACTTAAACAGGATTCTTGTAAAGAAATTTTGGCTAATTCCTGAGATTCTGCTGGAGATAAAGGGTGATTATCTTGATCAACTTTAGGGGTAAAATAGATCGCTTTATCTGATAGATAAAACTTAATCAATTTTTCCCCTTGATCTAAACTTCCCCCGCGACCTCTATAGATAACTTGAATAATTTCCATTAAATTTTGTTCGATTTGAAACCCTGGAATTTCTACTAAAATATATCGGGTATTGGGGAAGGATAAACCGCGAGATGCGGAAGCAGTCATGAAAATGACCTTAACGCTATCCTTGAATTGTTGAATATTGGNNCCCTTATATTTTTGAATATTGGTGATTTCTTCCTCAGAAAGACTCGCATGAATTTCTAAATAATCTTTTTTTACCTCAAAGTTAGGGAGTTGCTTCGCAATTAGATCAATTAGTTTTTTGAGTTTATCCTTATTTTGAATATAAACAATAATTTGACCTTGATTTTGCTTTAATTTTTGCAAAATATCGCTTTTAATGATATCGATCATTTGATTAATTAAGGTTGAATCATCTTCGTTATTTTCTTGGTCACTGACTGAGTGAATCAAAACCTGATAATCTATTGTTAATTGAGAAGCGGGATAGGAATTTGCATTAATTAAAGTTGCTGAATATTGATTTAAAAATTTAAACTGATCCACCCATAAACACTGTTGCTGGGTTGGGTAAACCTGTCGAACAAAAATTTTATCTGCTTGGACGTTTTGATCGGATAAATGACTTTCAACCACATCTTTTAAGGTTAAAGAAGCATCCGCAGTAATCACTTTAATATTAAACCCATAATCAGGATTTAATAAGTCATATTCTTCGATAAAAGTTTTAATTCCATGTAAAAAAGCTACCCCTTCCGATGATCCGGTAATTTCATCAATCATAATAAAAATATTTCTTAACCGTTGCGATAATGATTTGATTTTTTCAGGAACGNNGGTAGAAGAATTATAAACACTGCTAAAAATTCGTTTTAAATGTTTTAAGGTATTTCCTGACCGGGTTTCTTTTAACGCTTGAATTGATGCGGTCGCAATAATATTATTCGGAAATTGATCAGGATGAATTAAACAAGTATGAATTGCTTCCGATAAACTCGCTAAAACTCCCGCTTGATTTCGCGGTTTTACTTCTAAAATTTCTTCGGAATTTCGCCAAAATCGTTGAGAAGATTTTAACTGATAATCTCGCTCTAAACTAGGATTTAAAAACTTAACTTTTCCGATTTCTACATCTTCGGAAAATCGATGATAATAAGATTCAACCGCACAACCGCCTTTTTGAGCATTTAAAATCATCGCATTGGTATTTAAACAAATAATATTATCGTTTAATTGCTGGGTAACAGGATCGCGAAATTTTTCGATAATATCCCGATTGACTTGAATTCGAGGACTGACATAAAATAATAGTGTTCCTACTTCTAAATGGTGTAAAATATAGTTAGCAATAGCTGTGGTTTTACCAATTCCTGGGTTTCCGGTTAGGAATAAATAGGGAATTTTTGGGTCACAGAGCGATCGCTGAATTAACTCAGCATGAGCATCTCTTAGAGATAGGTTAGGTTGGGTTAAATTAAGCGATCGCTGTAAGGTTTCAGGAATATTATCCGCAGTATTAAAAAAGTCTGATTCCCTTACCTTTAAGACTTCTTGATGCGTGATCGATGTAATTTGATTCGGTTTTGCTTCAATAATTTTTCCAACAAAATCACCCGCATTTTTAAAACTTTTTGACGCATTACTTTTGATCACATTCAAAACCTTCTCGCGGTTTTCCTTAATATTGACTTTGACTTTACCCCGGTAGATATCATAACAGGTTTTTAAAATCTTTAATGATGATTCGGAATTCAGGGAAATTCCATTAATCAGGCGATCGCTATATCCAAAACAGTTAAATTTTACGATATCACTGGATTTTAAATGGCGACTTTGTAACAAAAAATTATAAAAACTCCAAGCATAACTACAAGATTGAATAACTTTTACCGCTTCTTTATCCTTGGTCGAAAAAGCATAAAAATATCGTTCTAATTTTTGAGAAAAAACCTCATAGTTATTCGTTTCTCCCGTATCAATTTCTAACCCACAAAATTGAGATTTTGAGCGAATATAATTTAACTCTTGTTTTAATAAATTTTTCAGAGTCTCAATATTTTTAATATCCTGAATCGAATAGATCGCAGAAGTAGTAAAAGTCGATAAATCTACCACTAAAATCCGATATTGATCACGATAGCGAATCAATAACAACGTATCTGCTTTTAAAAACTCTCCCGTGTCTTTATAGCGAATAATATCAACATTATTAAACCCTTGAGTTTCTAAAATCTCTCGATAAGCATCATTTTCATTTTTTTCGATCAAATTAAGACAGTTATCATTATAAAAATCGCATTGAAAATAGACAATCTCAATTTCTAGATCATATTTCCATCCCGTTGCTTCCCTATATTCTCGGATAAAAGTCACCCCGGAAGTCCAACCTTTTTGTAAAAATAATTTCACCCAAGTCGAAATCGTTTTGCGATCTGATGGGTCAAAATGATGACTTTCATTAGCTAGTTTTTCACTAATTTTATAGAGATAAATCTGACTTAGGGGAGTGACATAAATATCCTGATAGGATTGTTTAAATTGTTGTTGTTTAAAATAGGTTAAAATTCCCAAATTAAACCCAATTTCAAAGATTCGACCTAATTGTATTCCGAGTTGAGATATCATTAATTATTCCTCAATTTCTTGTCGTTTATGAATCATAGATCGCACTTCTAACAATAGTTAAAAATGCTAAAGTATTAAAATTAATATTTTTGGGGGAGTAAGTAAAGTTGGAAAGTGTTCCTAATCCTTCATCTCCGATCAGTTTACTATAAGGATTTAACTTTAAGACTATATTAGTATTGTCATTATAGCTTTTTTCATAGCGGGAAAAATGAAACAAGAGAATATAGTTTAAAATCGTTTTTTGGAGAGGAGAAGAATCGTCTAACAATCCTGAAATCACATCTTTTGTATGGTCATCATCATAGATATTTAATAGGGTGCTATAGCAAACTACACTATTAAAAATGGTTCGCTTTTTATCAACTGTAACTCCGGTAAACAAATTTAAAAATACTTTAGTCCTTTGACTGGGATCATTAGAGAGTTTTTTCAATTCTTCTACATCGGGAATATAGAAAGATTCTTGATTTTTAGTGTTCAAATTCAAAGCAGGATAGGTATCCATAAAAATCGGATACAGTTTGAGATCGGGTTTTCCATCTTTGAGGTATTTAATCACCGTTTCCGACATAAAAAATAGGGAATCTGGGTCAGATTCTGAGCGAATTAATCCTAAACGTCTACTGTAGGGTGCTTTCGCAACATATAAGAAGTGTCGATATCCTTTTTCTTCATATAATTTAGTGATTTCATCTCGAATTACCGTTGGTTTTTGATACAGTTGTTCATGCTTTTCGTTACTAGAAAAGGTTTTAAAGTTATTGATTTGAATGACATCGGGTTTATCGGGATCTCTTTCTATTAAAACAATCTCACCATAAATATTAGAAATCCGTTGGTTTTTATCCGGTTCATTCCAAACCGCATCACTCACCCAACTGGAAACAACAATAATTGCTAATTTATCTAATTGCGGTTTAAAATCACTATTAAATTTAAACCGTTTGGGAAGCAGGGAATAGAGGGAAGATAAAGCATTTCTAACTCGATAGTTAAAATTTTTCTTCTCGCTAGTATTTAACCCTTGATCATTTGCTAAACAATCTCGTCTTAAAATATGTGCTAAAGATCGAGTTAAAGTCTTTAAGTATTTCTCATCTTCGCTATCATCAACTGTACTTTGGACATGAAACCGGAAGATAGGAATAAACAAATTTTGGTCTTTGAGAAGATTTTGACAAACGCTAATACACAAATAGGTTAATAAACTAAAGACTTGGCGATAAATTCTAGCTTCAGGAGATTGATTATCTTGAAATATAGTTGCTCTCAGGTCGGTAATATTATAATAAATTGCTATTAGCTTTTGCTGTTGAAAATGTTCCTCATAAAGAGGATGAGCTTTGATTTTTTTTCCTGTTTTTTTTATGTCTTCAGCATTTAATTTTCGGATCGGATAAAACACCACAGGTAGTGCTTTAATCCCATCAATATTATACCTGAGAGCAAATTTCTGTTCTTCCTCTACGGTAAAATAACGAACATCATCAAAGGTAAAAGTTACTTCTAAAGATGCTAAAGAGTCTTGACTTAGTTGATTTTCTCCAACTTTTAAATACGCTAATGCTTCTCTCGCCGATGAGCGTGAACGACTGGTATCATCATCATCTAGGTTGATTTTAAAAAAGTTTTGACTATTAATAATATCCATCGGTTTTTGGTGAAGAATATCCTTATGTAAACGCAATTTAACGATTTTTTGTTCATAATTTAAAACTGTTTTTTGGAGTAAGAAATCTTGTAAAAAAGAATTTAACCGATTGACTTTGCGATTAACTTCCCAAGCAGAATCAGCGATTTTATTTTTGATGGTTAATAAGAGTTGAGTAATTGCTTCTGGGTTGGTTTGATGGGACTGAAAACCTCTTAAAACTTCCTGTTCAAATTGCAGAATGGGGTTATATTCCTCGTCGGGTGTGTTTCCTGTTTCATCAATCGCAAAAATTAAATAATATAAACAAACGTTTTTTAAAACTCTAGTTTTAAAACTTTTTGCTTTGTGGGAATTTTGCAAATATTCTCGATGTCGGGGACTGGTGGGGTCGATTTCTGCGATATGATAATCTAAGGAAGATTTTTCATTATAAGCACTAACGGAACCATTCAGCTTTAAACGAATTCCTAAATTAA
Organism: Planktothrix sp. UBA8402; assembly: GCA_003456035.1. GTDB lineage: Bacteria > Cyanobacteriota > Cyanobacteriia > Cyanobacteriales > Microcoleaceae > Planktothrix. The sequence goes on along the minus strand of DMPJ01000002.1, from coordinate 2,761 downwards.
ATTCTTTGAAATTATTACTATTTCGGTTATAACTTTCACCAATTACTCCTTCATAATCAGGAATAATCGGTAAACTATCAAACGCATCGGATTGAGAAAATACGGTTCTGAGGTTAACGGTTTCTCCTAAATAAGTAATGTCGTAATGGGCGTTATCTAAATTGGGATTATTGACATATTCAATCACTATTTTTAAGCGATTAATTAAGGTCTGTAATAGCGTTAAATCGGGAGAATTTGCGTTAGAATGAGTTTTTTTCCATCCTTTTTTGAGATACTCTAAATAGTCGATTTTTAGATCGCGTAAAAGACGAGGTAACGCTTCTTGATCGATAATGCTTCTGAGGTTATTTAAACTGGAGTCTGGTCGAGTTAATAGTTCATTGAATAACCCATTGAGATCCTGTCTTTCTGATGAATTTTCATCGGTAATAGTGTTAATATGATGTCGAATATATTCGGATAAATTGTCTTGAAAATCTGCTAATCCTGTAAACCGAATATTAAAATGATGTGCTTTAATAATCGCATCACTTCCATTGCTACGATTGGGGGTAAAACTATTTTCAATGGTTAAGCGTTTGGAGGTAAATGGGGATTGTTTGTTGAAATCATAGTTAAAGGGAAGATCCTCTTTTTTCTGATTAAATTCTCCCAGATCACTACAAATATTAGCTAGGATATTTTCAGGAGATTCGGGTTGACAAGCAAGATTTAATTTTTCTTTTAATAACTCTTGAATTTGTCTAATTTTATCACAGAATTTAGCCGCATCTTCAAAATTAACGGTGGCGGCGCGAATTCCGGTGGTTTGAGTTAAGGGATTGAGAGTTTTATTTTCAGTTGCTATTTTATCAGCAAAATCATAAGCACGAATTAGGAGACGATTTTGATCGGAAGAAAGTTGAAAAATGGGGGTATTTGTTGCTTTAAGTTCTTTTAGAATAGCATCTAATAAGGGAATATAATCTAATTTGGGCAGGGAATCGAAGGTTTCTTGCAGAATATGTTGATCAGTCATTGTCAAAATATGTCATAATTGTATGAGTCATATCCATATTACAATCTATTATGGTAACTGTAAAGTCTGAATTAACAACAAAACCCCTAAACCTAGCTGAATATCTCAATTACAACGATGGTACAGATACCCGCTATGAACTGGTTAACGGAGAACTAATTCCCATGAGTTTAGGAACAGGAAAACACGGTGCAATTATCAAATTTTTAGAGCGCACTTTTGACGCAGAAATCGAGCGTATGGGTTTAAGTTGGACTGCTATTCAGAGTGTTCTGGGTATTCAATCTCCCCGTGGGGGAAGATGGGATACAGTTAGAATTCCTGATGTTGTGATTTTACCACTAGAACAATGGCGAGAATTACAAAATAAAGAAGCGGTGATTACACTGAATCAACCCGTACCTTTATTAATTGTTGAAGTGGTGAGTGAGTCTACTAAACGAACGGATTACCGCGCTAAAAAAGCGGAATATAGTGTTTTAGAAATTTCTGAATATTGGATAGTTGATCCTTTGGAAAATAAAGTCACAATTCTGACATTAGTTGATGAATGGTATGATAGCTTGGAGTTTACTGGAGGTGCTCAAATTCAATCAAAAACTTTTCCCAATCTGGAACTAACAGCCGAACAAATATTAAAAGATCAGATATAATATTTGATCTATTTCTGTCTAATTTTCCTATACTGGTTATTATTAACTGCTATGATTACT
>DMPJ01000002.1:0-975 GCA_003456035.1 Planktothrix sp. UBA8402 | reverse complement strand
CAATTATACGATTGGATTTATCACAAAGGCGCGAAATCCATAGGGGAAATTACGGTATTTCCTAAACAATGGCGGGAGACAATTGGGGATGTTAATATGGGCCGATCTATTATTCATTATAAGGCGATCGCTCCTGATAAAACCATTAAATATTTATTAAGATTAGCCGATGGTCAAATTATTGAAGCGGTGGGAATCCCTAGCGACAAACGCTTAACGGTTTGTGTTTCTTCCCAAGTTGGTTGTCCGATGGGATGTGATTTTTGTGCGACGGGAAAAGGCGGCTTTACTCGTAATTTAGAACCCCATGAAATTATAGACCAAGTGTTAACTGTTCAAGAGGATTTCCAACGACGAGTCAGTCATATTGTGTTTATGGGAATGGGAGAACCTTTATTAAATACAGAAAACGTGATTGCGGCGATTAAATCCCTGAATCAAGATGTGGGAATCGGACAACGAATGATTACGGTTTCTACGGTGGGTTTACGGGGGAAAATTCGGGAATTAGCCGAATATGATTTACAAGTAACTTTAGCCGTGAGTTTACACGCTTCCTATCAAAATATTAGAGAAGAATTAATTCCCAGCGCCAAGGTTTATCCCCTATCCCAATTATTTGCAGAATGTCGAGATTATGTTAAATTAACCGGAAGAAGAATCAGTTTTGAATATGTCCTTTTAGCGGGATTAAATGATTTACCCGAACACGCGATCGAATTAGCCAGTCAGTTAAGAGGATTTCAAAGTCATGTTAATTTGATTCCCTATAATCCGATTCACGAAGTTGATTATAAACGACCTAATACCCAAGGAATTAATGATTTTATGGATATCTTAAAAGAACGTCATATCGCCGTTAGTGTGAGATATTCCCGGGGGTTAGAAGCGGATGCAGCCTGTGGACAATTACGCGCTTCTCAGGCTTAGACAGGACTTACGCACCCAACGAAAGAAACCGGGTTTTTTTCCGAA
>DMPJ01000070.1 GCA_003456035.1 Planktothrix sp. UBA8402 | reverse complement strand
GGGATCACGGATTTAAGAGGATTTCACGGATTTCACGGATTTTAATCTGTGTTAATCTGCCTAATCCTCTTAAATCCGTGATCGGTAATGGGTAAATTGATTAAGATTTTAATAAATCTATTGAATTTTAACAACTAAACATCTATACTGATCTTAGTTTATATTTTAATACTTTAATAAGCATCACTTTTGTTTTGTTTTTGAAACTTGATTAGATTTACTGATTTTTGTAAAGTCTATTCAATAATTTATCTTTTTTAATAAAATGTATCCTCAAAATACTTTAGCAATTCCTGATCGTCCTCTAGCATTAAATTCTCCCTATTATATTCGTCGTTCTCCTAGTGAAGAATGGGCTTATACAGAACTGAAAAAACCGGGGAGCTTATTACAAGTCAAAGCCGCAAGAAAAATGGGCAAAAGTTCCTTAATGTTAAGGTTAATAGATCATGCAGAAACCTTGGGATACCGTACCGTTTTAATAGATTTTCTGCAAGTAGATCAAGAAAATTTTGAAAATAGCAATAAATTTTTTCGATGGCTGTGTATTAATGTAGCTCGACAATTAAAACTTGATCCTAAATTAGAAGATTATTGGAATGAAGATATGGGAAGTAAAGTTAGTTGTAATCTTTACTTTGAACAGTACATTTTTTCACAAATTAATTGTCCGCTATTCTTAGTTTTTAATGAATTAAATATTGTATTTGAACATACCAATATTAGTCAAGATTTTTTGCCATTTATTAGATTTTGGTATGAACAATCTCGACACAATTATCCTTGGAAAAATCTGCACTTATTTTTAGTTCAATCTACCGAAGTTTATGTATCTTTAAATGTTCATCAATCTCCCTTTAATATTGGATTAGCCATTGAATTACCTGCGTTTACGGCTGATCAATGTCAAAACTTAGCCCAACGTTATCAACTAAATTTAAATAATGATCAAATTCAAAGATTAACCCATTTAGTTGGAGGACATCCCTATTTAGTCCATCTAGCTATTTATCATTTAGGGAATGATTTAATCACCCTAGAAGACTTATTAAAAAAGGCTCCAACCCTAGAAGGAATTTATAGAGATTACTTGCGATCACTTTGGCTAATTGTACAAAAAAAACCAGAACTTGCCATCGCTATGCAACGGTTAGCTAACTCCACAGTTAGTTTACAATTAGAACCAATAATTGCTGATCAATTATATAGTTTAGGTCTAGTCAATTTAGAGGGGAATTACTGTAGATTATCCTGTGAACTGTATCGTCTATATTTTGGCTCACAAATTCTCTGTGAAAACCAAAATAATCTGGTTAATTTACAAAAGCTAGAGCAAGAAAATAAACTATTAAAATCCCTAGTCTATGTTGACACTCTTACGCAAATTTTCAACCGCAGACAATTCGACCGCTCCATAGAAATTGAGTGGAAACGAATGATGCGAGAAATAGCCCCATTATCTTTAATTTTGTGTGATATTGATCATTTTAAAATTTATAATGATACCTATGGTCATCAAGCTGGAGATCAAAGTTTACGCGCAGTAGCGCAAGCTATTCATGATGTAGTTCAACGTCCGGCAGATTTAGTCGCCCGCTATGGGGGTGAAGAATTTGTAATTGTTCTCCCTCAAACCGATGCTAAAGGTGCTGTTTATATTGCGGAAGTTGTTCGTGAGAATATTAAAACCTTAGCTCTACCTTTTGATACGGATAAATTGCCCAACCGTCCGGCATCAATTATTACAATTAGTTTGGGAGTAGCTAGTACAATTCCTGGTGTGGATGCGGGTGATATTGAAACCTTATTTTTAGCTACGGATGAAGCTTTGTATGAAGCGAAAAAAAATGGTAGAGATCGGGTTCAATTGAGTTCATTTCTGCGATTTCAATATTGATTTAATCTATGTTTTATGAAAATAATCAACTTTTTTCAACCCGCTATTTCTTTGATTAACAAATTAAAATATCCTCAGAAATTTCTCTTAATTAGTTGTATTTTTATCATTCCTTTGAGTTTGATGATGTATCTTCTGGTTTCGGAAGTCCAAAGTCTGATTGATTTTGCTGCTCAAGAAAAGTTAGGGAATATCTATCTCCGTCCCCTGCGCCAACTCTATCCCAAAGTTTATCAAGCTCAATTGTTAATGGCTAAACCTAATTTTAGTCCCGAAGATCAAACTCAGTTAGAAAAAATTACAGCCGAAATTACAGATCAGATTAAAATTTTAAATGAAATTGACAAAACAATAGGAAAAAAATTATTAACAACTGAACTTTTTCAAGATATTAAAGATAGTTGGAGAACTTTACAAGATAATCAGAAATTTTGGAGTTTACAAACGAAAAAAGTTTATTCTTATATTATTTTAGAGCAAATAAATCAACTCAGATTTCAAGTTGGTGATCAATCAAATTTAATTCTTGATCCTGATTTAGATACTTATTATTTAATGGATGCAACTCTTTTAAAATTACCAGAGATTAGTAAGATTTTAGCTGATATTCGGTTAATTAGTCAAGATATTAGCCAACGTCAACAACAGGAGCTAACTCAAAAAGAATATTGGGAAATTACAACTATTTCAGGACTTTTAAATGATTATAATGAAAAACTTAAACGGACATTTGAAGTTTCTTTTAATCATAACTCTGTGGGTAATCTTCGACCTAAATTGACAGAAGACTTAAATTTACTCACAGATAATATTAAAAATCTCAATAATGGACTGAGTGATGTGATTAGAACAGGAGATACTACCCAAATGCAACAGTATTTCACAGATGCTGAAATTAATATAGAACAAAGTTGGATTTTATGGGATAAAACTATTGATGAATTAGATGTTTTATTACAGCACCGTATTGATGGTTTTTTACATCGACAAATATTTCTATCCATCCTAGTTTTAATTACATTATTAATGGTGATTTATCTATTTATTGGATTTTATCAATCCGTTATGCAAACGGTGAATGGTCTTAGTAGTGCTTCTCAAAAAA
>DMPJ01000198.1:1471-6019 GCA_003456035.1 Planktothrix sp. UBA8402 | reverse complement strand
TTTTAAGTGGGGTTAGGGGGGATCGATGTTTAGATAAAATCAAGGGAATTTAAGTATTTTAGCCCATTTTTAACTTTTAACAATTGCTCCAAAATCAGCTAAAACCCGGGCATGATTTCTTAATAATCCTAATAAATTCAAACGATTGCGTTGAATATTTGGGTCATCATCCATGACTAAAACACTTTCAGAGCCATCAAAAAAGCTGCTGACGGTGGGAGTAATTTCGCCCAAAGCTTCAACTAATTGACGATAATTTCGCGTCGCTTGAGAGGCTTTTGTTTTGGGAACTAACTGTACTAAAGCCTGATAAAATTCTTGTTCTGAAGATTTTTTAAATAGTTCGGGTTTAACTGTTGTTTCCGGTTGCAATTCTAGGGTGTTTAAATCCCCTTGTTTTGCTAATCGAGTCGAACGATTAACCGTTTCATAAATTTGGTTTAATGTGCCATCTTTACGGATAGTTTGTAGGAATAAAGCCCGATCTCGCACATCTAACAAATCCTGTAACGCCCGTTCTTTATATTCGAGATCATTTTCCCCTAAAATAGCATTAACCAAATCATAATCAATCGCTTTTTCATCCTGTAATAAAGTTCTAATCCGTTGCAGGAAAAAATCATATAATTCATGATTTAATCCTAAAATTGCATTGGGAAAACTATTCACAAAATCCACCGCAATTTGTTTCAGGAGTTGATATAAATTCAGAGGTAAATCCGCCGCCCAAATAATATTAACCACCGCATTCGCCGCCCGACGCAAGGCAAAGGGATCGGAGGAACCTGTGGGTAACATTCCCAAACCAAAAATACTAACTAAAGTATCAAGTTTATCGGCTAAACCGACCACTTGACCGACTAAAGTTTGGGGTAAATTATCCGTAGCATTACGGGGTAAATAATGTTCAAAAATCGCCGTTGCAACCGCTTCCGGTTCTCCCCCTTCCCTGGCATATTTTTCCCCCATGACTCCTTGCAATTCGGGAAATTCATACACCATTTGGGTAACTAAATCTGCTTTACATAATAACGCAGCCCGTTGAATTAAATGGCGATCAGATTCACTGATATTAAGTTGATCTGCAATCCAATTAGCAATTTTACCAATCCGATTTACTTTATCCCGAACCGAACCTAAATCTTCTTGAAAAGTAACAGCTTCTAAGGCAGGTAAATAGCTTTCTAAAGGCGTTTTTAAATCGGATTTATAGAAAAATTGCCCATCAGCTAACCTCGCACGGATAACCCGTTCATTTCCGGCTGCAATTAGATCTGATTTAGCAGGATCACCATTAGAAATTGTGATAAAATAGGGCGTTAATGGCGATAAATTTTGGGTTTCTGTTGTTAATACTGGAAAATACCTTTGATGCGTCACCATGACGGTTTTAATCACTTCTGCGGGTAAATCCAAAAATTCCTGATCAAAATTTCCGACAACAGCCGTCGGCCATTCCACTAAATTAACCACTTCTGCTAATAAATCTTCGGGAATTTCTGCTTTTCCGCCAACACTATTAGCAGCAATTTCAACTTCTTTTTGAATTGTTTTAATCCGGTCTTGGGGGTCAACTTCAATAAACGCTTGTTTCAGAGATTCGGCGTAGGTTTTAGCATGGGAAATAGAGATCGGTTCAGGATGTAATACTCGATGTCCTTGGGAAATGCGATCGCTTTTAACTATTTCTGAACCGCTAACTAAGGTAACAGGTAAAATTTGATCATCTAATAAGGTAATTAACCAACGAATTGGCCGGGGAAATTTCAAATCTCCATCCCCCCAACGCATAAACCGTTTTCCTTCTAATTTTGTAATCCATTCTGATGTTAATTCGGCTAAAATTTCCGCCGTTAATCTACCGGGAATTTTCTTTAAAATAAATACAAAATCCCCTTTAGATGTAGGACGAATTTCTAAATCTTCTAAGGTAACTCCCTGTTTTTTAATAAATCCTTCCGCCGCCGGAGTTGGTTTTCCATCTTTAAAAGCCATAGACGCCGGAGGGCCTTTGATTTCTTCTTCGCGGTCAGGTTGATGGCTAGGAAGTCCCTCAATTAATACCGCTAACCGTCGCGGTGTTCCCCAAACTTGAACCGACTCAACGCTTAAAAACTGTTCTTTGAGACTAGCAGGAATTTTCTGTTTCCACTGTTGAATGGCGGTTTCAACAAAGGTTGCTGGTAATTCTTCTGTTCCAACTTCGAGTAAAAAACTAACCATAGGAAATTTTATAAAGGATGTTGCTAAGAAAATTAAGCTGATCAATAATCACCATAGCAGATTAGGGGGTCATCTCTCAAGGGTTAATGTTTTTTAACTCCCGTAGAGACGTTGCATGCAACGTCTCTACAAGATTTTTGGCAATGTCTTTATTTGGGTTCAATGGCTAAAAATTGAACTGTTAGGCTAAACCTTTAGCCTGATTTTGTGCTGCTAATGCAGCTTCGTCAGGAGTGGGAATAAGATCACCTTCCGTGGTAAAATATCGCAGTTTCTCCTGATAAATTCCCAGGAATAATCCTAACACTTCACTTTTTAATAATCCTGTGGTATTCGGAGTAATTTCTTGATATTCCAGTCCAACTAATTTAAAACCCATTAGTTCTAAATCATCGGGAGAAAACCAGAAATATTCGCTGGTTCTAAATTGATTTTGATATAAATTCTTTTTTGTGGTTTTATCGATTTCTGCCGTTGATTTGGAAATAAGTTTAATAACTAAATCTGGATATTTCCCATTTTCTTCCCAAACTACCCAGGATTTTCTCGGATGTTTAGATGTGTTTTTTACCAAGAAAAAATCCGGCCCGTGAAAATCCCGATTTCTCAGTTGTTGACGACTAAAATAGATGGTTAAATTTGCCCCAATAAAATAATCTGTTTTGTCTCTCCATAACCAATCTAAACAAGACACTAATAACGCTAATTGGAGATAATGTAACGTACTTTCCATTTCTATATACTCACTTTCAACTTGAGTCCCATCGGGCATTAATGCCTCTAGTTGTTCGGCGGTTATTGACATTTTTTCTCCTCCTCATTTGAGGTTGGCTTAATTTATTATATCAAATTTTTAATGTTCAATCATCTGTTCCAAAGCATTCTGTAAATCCCTGGTTAAATTAGCAACAGCTTGACGACGGTTTGTTTGATAATCTGACCATTTTTGAGTCACAGAAATAGGTTCACCAACGGTTAATTTAGCTCGTTTTTTCCCTAAATAGGGTCGTTTAATTGGGTTTTCTCCCTTTAACCTATTTACCATTGTCCAGACAATTAATGTAGTTTCTGCAAAGCGATCAAAGGTCGGATTTTCTTTAATATAACTCCCCGTTACCCCCACAAAATTTTCCACTAATCTCATATTCCACATTCGCAAACTAGCTTCGGTTGCTACCCGATCTGCTAATCCTAATTCTACCTCAGACCAGTGATCATTTGCTTTGAGATCATAGCGATAAATACAATCCCATCCTGCTTGTTCTAAACGACGACAACGACTACTTAAATCTCCCGTTGGTTTGAGATTAAAATATTCCTCAGCAACAGTTAACGCCATATCTAATAATCGTTTTATCCGATCAGAAAAATCAATATTTTCATCTTGGGGAATACTACGATAATAAAATTGGCGATAAAAATTTTCCATTGTATCTAATAGATAGTTTCCTAATCGAATTAAACGGCTATAGAGGGAAGAAACTGTTAATTCTTGGCTAGATTGAGGTAAGTTACAATCTTNNGAATTCTTTATTTCCTTGAGGTAAGTTACAATCTTTTTCTAATTGGGAAATTAATTTTTCTAAATCTTCCCAATTTTCTTGAATATAAAAATATTGTATTCCAATCGGAACCAAATAAACTTCTTCTATGCGTTCGGCTTTTTTTAAGTCTTCAACACACCAAAATCCTAATTGAGAAACTCCCGGTTCTAAAGGACTAATATTTTGATTATGCCCATTAGTTGCCCCTTCCGGTGCGGCGGCTAAGGGAAATTGACCATTGAGAAATAAATCCCTTGCTGATCGTAATCCTAAGCGATCAACTTTCCCCCTTAAAATCGAACTTCCTCCTAATTTTGGAAATAACCAAGAAACCGATTTTCCCGCCCATAAAGGAATCCCTCGATCATACATAAAATGAGCATGAATCGGATCAGATAAGGCAATTTCTTTTTGTTTGGCAGTTTCAGGAACAAATCGCCATAACAATTGACTCATACAATAGGGATCATCCGTATTCGGATGACGAAAAGCTAATAAAAATCTGATTTTTCCGCTTTGAAATTGTTGATAAAGATTAACTAATCGTTCAACCTGTTCTGCCTTAATTTCAACTAAAGGCGTTTTCCATCTAATCCAAAACGACATCCCCCATTGGCAAATTTGTCGCACAAAAGGATTAAAATTAGGAGGGATAAAATCTAGGGTGGGTTGTATATTTTTAATCAGATTAACCATAAATTAGATTTGAGGAAATTCAATAAGTATTAAAGCCGATTTAGATGAATCAACCGGATTGAATATTATCGCATTTCATTCCGGT
>DMPJ01000198.1:0-1462 GCA_003456035.1 Planktothrix sp. UBA8402 | reverse complement strand
CACGGATTTTAGACTGTTGGAGTCGTGAGCGGATCAATAACTTCCAATAGGGTTTTAATACTGGCATTGTAATCAAAAAAAGAAAACAAATGTTTATATTTCAAGATGCCTTTTTGATCTAATACAAATTGCCCAGGTAAGGGCGCACCTAGAGCTTGTCCCACTTGATACATTTGAAAAATACCACAGCTTTGATCACTCAGCAATGTTATTTTTAACCCTATATCTTTAACCACAATTTTGCTTTGACGTTCATCGGTACTCGTAATCATCAAAACTTCTACTCCCCGTTGCACAAATGCTTCATAGTTTTCATTCAGGGCTCTAATATGGGGATAACACCAGGGACAATATTGTTTTTCGGTAAAAATGCGGGTAAAGGCTAAAATCACCGGGCGATCGCCTCGAAATTGAGACAACCGCACTAATTGACCATTGGTAATATCAGGTAATTGAAAATCTGGGGTTTTCAGCCCTAACTCTAAATTGCTAGTGGCGGGAATTGGAAAAAAGTTATTCCAAAATCGACGATTAATTAACCCACTAAAATCATTAGAAGTCAGCATAATAGTTTGTTGTTTGTTAGTATTCTTAGTGTAAAACAATCTTACGGAATAGACGAAACCCGCCCTCACACAATTGTAAAGACGGGCTTTCAAATCTTGTCTAAAACTTAATCTTAGACCGCCGCAAAGAATTCTTTAGACTTGACGGGATCGGGGATCATCGTCTTGTCGCCGGGTTGCCAACCCGCAGGGCAAACTTCATCGGGATGAGCTTGAACATATTGAAGCGCTTGCAGTGTCCGCAGAGTCTCATCCACGTTACGACCAAAAGCGAGGTTATTGATCGTGGCGTGTTGAATTACTCCTTCTTTGTCGATGATGAACAGACCACGCAGAGCGATTCCGGCTTCGGGATCAAGAACGTTATAAGCAGCGCTGATTTCTTTTTTCAAGTCGGCTACCAGAGGATAGTTCAGGTCGCCCACACCACCAGATTTGCGATCGGATTGAATCCAAGCTAGGTGAGAAAAAGCGCTATCGACGGAAACCCCAAGAATTTGGGTATTGAGTTTGCTAAATTCTTCAGCGCGATCGCTAAACGCGGTAATTTCAGTCGGGCAAACAAAGGTAAAGTCCAAGGGGTAGAAAAACAGAACCACATACTTACCCCGATATTCAGACAGTGAGATGTCTTTGAATTCTTGGTCAATAACAGCCGTTGCTTTAAAATCCGGGGCGACTTGGCCAACACGCAGGCACTCAGCCATGAATAATACTCCTTAAACTGACGATGGTAAAGTTTTGTTCAAGAGAATCAAGATCAACATGATCCTGATCGTCTGATTGTTTTACGATTTGTTACAAATATATCATAGTCGAAATGAGTACAGTTAGACAAGACTTAGAAAAAAACAACCAACCCAAATAAAAAAGCCAGCCATTTTTTGACTGACCTA
>DMPJ01000475.1 GCA_003456035.1 Planktothrix sp. UBA8402 | reverse complement strand
CCAGAATGACCGATTAGGGTAGCTAACTCCTGACCAATTTCCAGCCACCAGAGTTTAATCGTTTTGTCTTCACTCCCACTGGCTAGAGTCAAACCATCGGGACTAAAAGCCACTGACCAAACCGGAAAGGAATGGCCAACCAAAAGAGCATCGGAATGCTGGTTATCTAAACTCCATAATCCCACCGTGCCATCTCCACTACCACTGGCCAGAGTCAAACCATCAGGACTAAAAGCCAATGACCAAATCGGAAAAGAATGAGCTTTTAAAGGGGGGAGAGGTTGATTAGAGGTTAAATCCCAAAACCCAATGATGCCATCAAAACTTCCCGCCGCCAGAAGTTGGCCATTGGGACTAAAGGCCAAAGAACAAATCGGAACCGATAGTCCCAAATCCAATACTTGATTTTGACAAGTAATTACATTCCAAAGATGAACATTTTTGTCAGATTCAACCGCCAGTATGGGAGAATTTGGACTGAATATTAACCCATAACCAGGATATTCCCTGTCTAAGTTATCAGCTAAAATCGTGGGTTGGCAGTCGGTTTCCAAGTTGTGAAGTTGCAAGGTGGTGTCATCGCTGCGACTGGCAAGAATTTTGCCATCATAACTAATCGCAACCACTCGCACGGCATCGGAATGAGTAGGTCGGGTATCACAACATTCCCAATTCAAAATTTGAGGCTGTAGCATATTTATTATTATCTGCATTTTCAACCTTTGATCTTAAACCCGAATTGGTGTGTGGAAACGTCCAGACTTTCAATGGGTGCAAGAAAAGGTTGAACAAGTGTAAAATNNAACAGGAGTTAATACCTTGAAACTGGCAGACTGGATCGGGTTCCTTTGTTTAATTATTGCTTTAATTATTCTGTGGCAGTTTAGGCAGATATTACTGCTTGTATTTACCTCGGTTGTTTTCTCAATTGCGATTAATAGTTTAGTGCGTCGGATACAACGGTTTGGACTCCAGCGATGGCTTGCTGTTCTGTTATCACTGACTTTAATTGTGATCATGGGTGTGGTGTTAATCAGTGTGGTTTTGCCTCCGTTTTGGGGTCAGTTTCAAGAACTGATTAAACTGGTTCCCGTCGGGTATGATAAATTTCTGATTTGGTTGAACGCTCTGATTAAAAATCCTCCAATTTGGTTTCCTGACCTGAATATTGAAGTCCCGAATGTTACCCAAATGGCGCAACAAGTTGGGCCTCTAGCACAAAAACTATTAGGAAATTTCTTTGCCTTCTTTTCTAACTCGATTGGCAACTTTTTACAGTTTTTATTGGTATTAATATTTACCTTGATGTTATTAGCAGATCCTTTTTCCTATCGTCATGGATTTGTGCGTCTATTTCCCTCCTTTTATCGCCATCGGGCAGATTTTATTCTATCTAAATGTGAAATAGTGTTATTGCAATGGATGGGAGGTATTGTGATTACCTCCACCTTTGTTGCGGTTTTGAGTGGTATCGGTTTGGTGATTTTGGGAATTCCCTTTGTATTTGCCCATGCTCTATTAGCGGGAATCTTTAACTTTGTTCCTAATATTGGGCCAACAGCCAGTGTGGTTTTTCCCGTTGCTGTCGCTTTATTAGATACACCTTGGAAAGCCTTGGCAGTTATTATTTTATACGTTATTATTCAAAACTTAGAAAGCTATTGGTTTAGCCCCCTGATCATGCAAAAACAGGTTGATCTATTACCCGCAATTACCCTGACAGCCCAAATATTTTTTGCCACTTTTTTCGGCGTATTAGGCTTAGTTTTAGCCTTACCCTTAACAGTGGTCAGTAAAACTTGGATTGAAGAACTTTTACTCACTGATTTATTAGATAAATGGGAATTAGGCGAGTAGGGGGAGCACCGGGGAGCACCGGGGAGTAGGGGAGAGATAATTAGTTTTTGATTCTTGGGTTTTGAGTTGTGACACCTAACTCGGTAATTGGCTTAAATAGGGCGCCGCCCAGGAGTCCGAGGACAACACTAAAGGCGAGGATAACAGCCACAGGGAGTTGAACAGACTCGAAAAACAGAAACCTCAGAGAAATGGGAGTAGCATTTTGGACGGCGACAATGGCGATCGCACTGATCCAGAAAGCTAGGATAAAACTGCTTATAATAGCAGGAGCATTAGGCATATAGATTCTGGTACAATAAATAATCAAATCAGGCATCAACTTTTGACCAGTCAATATTAATTGATTTTAATGCTAATTCACAAATAAAAGCGAGGAGTCACTATGACACCCGAAGATCAAGGTTTACCTGTCCATGACCGGACTGACAACACATCTGTTAGCCTTTCTTTTTTAGATCAAACACCTGCTTCTGGGTCTATTATATCAGAAAAATTACCTGATAATAATTCTTCTTCCCAGATAATGATTTCAATGGCTGTTGAATGGGCAAAACAATATTATTCAACGATTTGGACAACTAATCAAGATCATCTATATCAAGAATTAGAAGCTAATACAGAACTTGATATTACCGAATTTGATCAACAGCGCTCTCGAATTGTTTCCCAGCTTTTGCAAATGTTAAATATAGCGGGCGAAATTGCCTGGAACAAAATTGAAGCCTTACTGGGATCTCATCAAGTCATATTAAACTTAATTAAAAAAACAGAAATCATTCAAGATACTTGCAATCTGTATCGAAAAACAATAGAAGCCTATGCTCAATATGAACACCCATCGCGCTTATCGGTTTTAGTTGGGAGAGATATTATTGTTATTCGCCGTAAATATTCCAGTGTAAATGCTTTATTTATCGCCATTTTAGCCACAGAATTTAACTATGTTGGGAAAATTTTATTAGACTGGATTCCTCTCAAATCTCAATCGGTTTTTTTACTATATTTTAAAGCTTTAGAAGATTATCTTCACGCCCCCCTAGCGGAAATTTATGCCCTAGCAGCGACCCATCCACCGGATTCAGAAGCCTTAATTGCTGTACAGCAATTACTCTCTCAAACCACAACAATTGCCCAAACTGTTTATCAACGGATTTGTCAATCATATCCTGATTATTGCAGTATGAGTGGCAACTTGAGAAATACGATGGTTCACTATTCTAGTGTTCGAGATATCGAACTGTTTCAAATTTATTTATGTCTCTGTGCCTTAGAAAGTAGTTTACGTCCGATTCAAGAAGAATTATTCCCGATTTGTGTAATTTTATATCCTCAATTAAATGTGAGTTGGAAATTAGTCCAAGATATGTTAAGCCATATTCTTTGGCAACTTTATTATAATTTAAGTTCAGAAAATTTTAGAGTATTTTTGCCTTATATTCATGCCTTAACTGAGATGTTTTCTGATCAAGTTGTTTACTGATATAAAGATAATATGAAATCCAATTATAGATGCTAGAGATTATCCCTCTAACCCTCCTGTAGAGACGTTGCATGCAACGTCTCTACAGGAGGGAATGTATAGCAAACATTAATTAGAGTTCAATCTTAACATCATTAGAGTGAGAAGTATCTCTGAAATCCCGACGTCCGCCACCTCTGTCGGGTTCGTAGGGCCCATTTAGTCCTGTGCGGGCGGAAAGTAATTGTGAGTTGCTAATAATGTCTGATAATTGATGAGAAGCAGAACTAACTGCTAAAGAGTTAGCAGTAAGACCAACAAATAAACAAACTGATAAAACTAAAGATGTATAGGTTTGCATAATAAAGCGTCCATGTGAGTTTGTCTACTTCTTCATACAAACCGTTAATATTTAGATCAGGATTACTGTGAAAAGTTTTTCTTAAATCCGGGCTATAACCCTTCTAAAATTAACCATTGACCGGAGAAGTTTAAACGCCCGTAAACTTTTAGAGGGGAAGGAGTGGGAATATTTTGTAATTGTTGGTTAATTTCGGGGTACAGGGTGACTAATTTCCAGGTTTGACCTGTAAACTGTCCTTGAGTTAGGGTGAAACTATAGTCTTGGTGACTCTGACGCTGAAAAATACCATTAAAGGGTTGACTGTCTTTGGAGGGATGACGAGGGTTAGAAAATGCCGGACAATTACCATCAATGGGATATAATTCGGGATGATCTAAATAATAATATTGCCAGTGTAACCAATCGGGATGATCGGGTGGTAAATTAAATAAAGGAATCACGGCTTGGGGGGCAATTATATCAGTTAATAGGGCATTTTGTAAGGTTCTAACGGATAATTCTTGGGGTTGTATTCCCTGTTCAATACATAAAGCTGCGGCCATTCCTGCGGCTTGTCCAATCCCTAAAACCACAGGTTGTAAACGAGTCGCACCGTTAGCAATATGGGAAACGGAAATATTTTTTTCACAGACTAATAAATTATCAAAACTAATAGGAATTAAGGCTCGATAGGGAATAGTAAAGGGGGTTCCTGTCCACCGGGCTCCCCAACGTAAACTTTTAGGTTGCAAAGGTAATTGAAATTGGGTATAATGATGATCATTAGCATAATTTCCGATCGCGATCGCTTCACATTCTCCCCCCCAACCCCCCTGGAACGGGGGGCTTGAAGGGA
>DMPJ01000317.1 GCA_003456035.1 Planktothrix sp. UBA8402 | reverse complement strand
ATTTTGATGTTTAGTATTAGGTTAACGCAAAAACCCGATTTCTGAAATCTTTTATAGGGATTTTGAGGCTTAGTATTAAGTTAACTTAAAAACCCGATTTCTTATGTTTTTGAGTCCAGAACAGTTAAACTCAAACATAGGAAGATTGAGGGTTTCTATTATTCCTGATGCTGTTGTATTTTGCCAACGATCTTCGGGTAAAGGATTAAGCCAAATTAAAGACCGTACTAAGGGTTCAATTTGATCAAAAAAGACTTGAGTTAATTCAATTCGTTCTGAATTATAATTTCCCCGTCCTGCTCCCCCATCACTAAAAATTACCACAATAGTTCGATTTTTGTGCAGGGTTGGAAGAATTTCATCCAGGGGTTTTGCTTGGGGTTGGTTGGGAAATAAATAAAGATAATTATGGGGACAATTTCTAAAGTAATAAATTTGGGTTTTACCAAAAGTGTGTTTTTTGAGACTGGTGATTAATTGTTGGGAGGTTTTTTTTGAGGTGTGGGGTTGAAATCCTTCGCCGCGTAAAGCAATGGGAATTTGTATGGAATTGGATGGTTTTGGGGTGGGTATTTTGTCAGGAGTTGAGGTTGTTTGATTTGGGGTTATTTCGGGAGTGGGAGGAGTTGGAATTGTCTCAGGTTTTAAGGGGGTTTCTGGTAATTTCTGCGACTGAAACTGAGCAAAATAACGATCAAATTCCGTATCAAAAATATCAGAATTAAAAGATGCTTTGGGTTTAAACCACAGCAAACGACAGAGTTGTTTCAGGTCTGCTAAATTGCTTTGACCAAACCCTAAAGTTAACGCTTGTTGAAATAACAGATATTGTTCAACGGTTAGGGACATTCCCGCATCTCGTAGGTGTAGAAATAAACCTAAATAATTAGGAGAATCTGGGTTGTTCATCGCGTTTCCGTTGATAGGAGTCTTGACTTTCTTTGGTTTTTAGTAAAGTTCCCAATAAAGGAAGATTACCCGCTAAATCTTTAATATCTTCAAATGCTTCAGATACAGGTTTATTGAGTAGAATTTTCATCAAGTCTAACAGTTCGCTTGTTCCGGCTTTTTTAGCATTAGGGCGGTTACTTCCCATCTCTCGTATATCTAAAAACTGATCAACTGTTTCATCAACTAATTCCAGTTGTTCTGAGTTGAGATTAGGAAAATGCAGGTTAACAATTTTAATTAATTCTTCTTGATCGGGAAAATTCAAGTAATAATATAAGCAACGACGCAAAAAGGCATCTGGGAGTTCCCTTTCTCGGTTACTGGTAATAATCACAATGGGAGATTGTTCAGCTTTAATAGCATTATCTCCAGTGGCTCCAATTTCTGGTATTTCAAAATATAATTTATCTAATTCTAACAATAAATCATTGGGAAAGTCAATATCTGCTTTATCAATTTCATCAATTAATACAATCGGTCGAACTTCTTTGACTGCAAAAGATTTCCCTAATTCTCCTCTTTTTAAATAGGCTTCTTGATTGTTTAATCGTTCAATAACCGCCTCAATTTTATTTTGATCTAAATATTTTTCTAGGTTATTCATCCCTAAAAGTTGAGCATCTCTTAAGCGGGCGATCGCATCATAGGTGTATAATCCATCTTGGGCGCGAGTAGTAGATTTAATATTCCAAGGAAAATAGGGCCATTCTTGATTATTTTCCTCCAGATAACGTTGACTAAATTCATAGGCGATCGCAGGTGCGAGTTCTGTTTTCCCACAACCGGGTTCCCCTTCCAAAAGTAAGGGACGTTCTAAAGCGATCGCTAAATTAACCGCTTTAATTAATCCCTGTTCAGGACGATAGGGACACAGTTTCTTTCCCCGTTGATTCGGTTCCGGTTGCGGTTGATATTGTTGATCACCTGTGTATTCTAAAGGTTGATTCATAACGTAAAACTCCGTTCTATATCTGAATAATAGTTTATACTGCAAGACTTACAAATTCGTTCTAAAGTAGAAATTGGCGCACTATTTCGTTCTATAATATCCTCAATATAATCTTGGATTTGTTCTCTGGAGTAGTTGTTTAAATCATATAATAAATCAGAGAGTTTAGCACCTCCCCAACGTCTAAGTTCCCCACCTCCAAAACCCTGTATAGGAGTTAAGTTAATTAGTAAGTTAGAAGGTGAGTTAAAAGTTTTATTCCCCATAATAAATAAGATCATTTTAAAGGAGTCTTTAGAATAATTATGTTTATTGATTTTATCAATAACTTTTAACCAGACTTGTTCTAAAAATGACTCTAAACCTTGATCAACTTTATGAATATCTGTAATGGATAGAATCACCGTTTGAGTCTTCCAGTATTGATAAAGTTGTTCAGTGATCGTTTCAGGATTAGGGTAACAATTGCCCTGTCCTGATCCCCCCTAACCCCACTTAAAAAGGGGGGAACCGGACTTAGGGGAACCGGACAAAACCTACTTTCTAAATTAGGAGAAAAAATACAATGGATAACACCACAAAATTGATTAATTACTTACAGGAAAAAGAGGTTAAATATCAGCATTTAAACCATCCCGAATGCAAAACATCTAAAGAAAGTCGAGAAGCTCGGATTAATGCCGGGGGTGACGATGTTATTGGGGCTAAAGCGATTGTGATCAAGATGGATCGAAAAGGGTCAGGGAGTGAATTTAATCTGTTGGTTTTACCCGGAACTCATAAACTCGATTCTTCTATTATCAAAGCCTATTTCAAAGCGGATATTAAAAGTTTTCGCTTTGCCACAACCGAGGAATTAGCAGAGTTAACAGGGGGTTTAGTTCCCGGATCGATTCCTCCCTTTGTTCAACCTATTTTGGATAAATTAAACCATTTGTTTGTTGATTTTGCTTTATTAGAGCATGAAAAAATTGGGTTCAATGCAGCAAGTTTAACGCAATCTTTGATTATTCAAACCAAAGATTATTTACGAGTCGCAAAACCGACAGATATGTTTGCATTTTCTCAGGAATTATAGGAGGTTATATGACTTGTCCCAGAGATAAACACGGAAAACTTTGTTGCGAAATTATAGACCATCCCGACCGAAATGAAAGTTTTTGTAATTTCTGCAAAGATAGATTTGTCAAAAAAGGAAAATGGGATTTTGATGAAGTTTGGGCAGTAATTTTTGTTTTGGGTTTGTTCTTTCTGATTTTAATGTTAAGCGGTTGTAAAAAGCCAGTTAATTCCGAATTAATTCGCACTATGGATATGAGCAATTCAGGTTTAAATCATCCTAAATCATTTAAGTAGGAGAAGTCAAATTAATTCATAAAAAATTTTTGAATTCGTTGTGCTTCTCTTAATCCTGATAAATAGGCTCCATGAACGGTTGCCGGGTATTGACGAGAGGTGGCTTCTCCAGCGAAAAATAGCATATTATTAACTGGAGAAGCTAAACTATCTCGTTCTTTCGCCGTTGTTCCGGGGGGAATATAGGAATAGGAACCCAATGTATAGGGGTCAGAACTCCAACGAGTGACTAATATTTCTTGGGGGTTAGGAATAGAATTGCCATACATTTCTCGCAAAACTGCCATGATTTTATCGGTTAATTGTTGTTGGATCATGGTTTCTAAACTGCGGGCAAAACTTCCTCCGGTTAAAGCCATTAAAATCGGAGATGAGTTATAATAATTAAAGTTCAGAAATACTGTAAAGTTATGGCTACTTTTAGGAAAATATCCTAGAAAGTCATAACTTTTTTCCCAAAAGACTTGAGGGAATTTGAGCACAACTTTATTTAAAACTCCCATGTTTAATTTCTGAATTGCCGTTTTTTTGTCCTGGGGCAATTCTGGGATAAAGTTAACTTTATTGGCTTTTAATACGCCTAATGGTACGGTGATTAATACCGCACTTCCTGGAAAATTACCTTGAGGAGTTTTTACGGTAACTTGTTGATTATTATATTGAATTTCAGTAACGGGATGTTGAAGTTTAATCTCTAGTCCTTGGGCTAAGTTTTGAATTATTTGCTCATAACCATTAGGAAAAAGATAATCCTCTCCGCCAAAAGCTTCATCTTCATCCAATTCCCAAATTGAAAGTTGTTCTAAGTCTGATCCTGTCTCAATTAAAATTTCTGAAGTTAATAACCAATTGACTAATTTAGCTTGACGGGGTGATAAGTTATCGGGTTTAAAAAAGCGGTTAACAGCTTGATGAACTGAGACATCTTGCTCTTGATTTTCACTCCAAGATTTAGCCTGTGCTATAATTTTTTCATATAGGGATTCAGCTTGTTCTAATTCAGAATCTTGAATTTTATTTTGNNACATGATAATAATTGGTTTGTTTAATACCAATATTAAAGTCATCGGCTAGTTTACCAATCGGATTATTTTGAATTCCATGAATCCATGACGCGCCTAAATCGACGGGAAAACCCAAGGTTTTATCTGTATAAATTCTACCCCCAATGCGATCGCGAGCTTCTAAAATAGTAACTTGAAATCCTTGAGATTTTAAGGTCTTCGCCGCCGCAATTCCCGCAATTCCCGCACCAATAATAATAATATTTTCTGAAATAGCCTGAGAATTATTTTGACAACTTGACCAAAGGGGAAAAGAAGCAGCAACTAAAGCGCTCAATTGTATAAAATTGCGACGAGATTTGTTGAAATTCGGTACAAACGGCATAAATTCTAACCTAATTATATTCCGTTGTTGCGCTTTAGCGCAGCCACACCCGACAAGTTTAACTTAAAACTGATTTCAGTTAGGGTTTACTTTTAGGAATTGGCACTAAAGTGCAACAACGAAGTTTGTGGGTTTTGATTGATATTAACGAACACCAAAAGCCCGAGATCCCTTATATCCTGAAACCTCTGATAACTTTTCTAAACTTTGAATCCCTGTATACATTTTACCCTGAACTTCCCAGGTGGGATAACCTTCAATATTCTTGGCTTTACACAAATCAATTTGAGGATTTTTTCCGGCTTCATCACACTCAATATACGTTAACTGTTCCGCCGCTTGTTGACCAAATAATTGTTTTTGATCATGGCAGTGACCACACCAAAAAGATCCATACATTTTGGCATCAGATTGGGTTAAATATTCGGCCAGTTCAATATTCGCCGGGTCGGATATTGTGGTGATTTTAAACGTATTTTCTTCGGCGCGAGGGCTATTAATGGGAGCATATACCGCCAAGGTTCCAATTAAAGTAATCATTGCTACAACAACCGCAATAAAAAATAGTTGACCCCGATCTTCCCAATCTTTACCTAATAAAGCCAAAACGAATAAACTGATAGAACAAATGGCAGAAGCAGTACAATAAATACACAAGGCTTTAATGACAAATGCCATTATATACATCAGATAAAAGCTGAAAATCATCATGGCAGATGCTTGAGCAAATATCAATATCCATGTCCAATCTTCTGTTTTTATTCTTAAACTTTTTTGGGTTTCAGAATTAATTAACCAAGGAGAAACTGCCATCCCCCCCATGATAATATAAGCCACAAACCCCAACAAAGGCAGGGGTAAACCAAAAACAACGGCATAGGGACTTTCCAGAACTTGATCACAACCTGCTGTCGGGCAAGCCGCACTTCCTCCTGTCAGTTTGACAAAGGTTAAATAGGCGGCAATCACTGCACCAAAAGCAGCTATACCAGCAATGATAAATCTCGATTTTTGATGAATCCAAGGAGTTGAACGTCGGCGAATCATAGTAATATTTTTGTAGGTTATACTGGAAGAAATTTTATATCCTTTTAGGGATTTTAAACCATGAGAATTTTGTTAGTGGAAGATGAACCCGATTTAGGGGAAGCTATTAAACGTATATTAACCCAAAAAGCATATATTGTAGATTGGGTTCAGGATGGGATGGAAGCTGGGGATTATTTGGAAAATCAATGGACACAATACACTTTGGTTATTTTTGATTGGTTATTACCAGGCTTATCGGGAATTGAACTCTGCCAAAAGCTACGACACCAAGGCAGTTTGATTCCTCTTTTAATTTTAACAGCAAAAGATACCGAAGCTGATAAAATTATGGGGTTAGATGCCGGGGCTGATGATTATTTAGTTAAACCTTTTGGGATGGGGGAATTGTTAGCTCGTTTACGCGCTTTACAACGGCGTTCTCCTCAACTGCAACCCCAAAAGTTACAAGTGGGAAATTTTATCTTAGATTATCAATTATATACATTTTCCTATCAAAAATCTCTAATTCAACCCTTAACAATTAGTTTGACAAATAAAGAATTTCAACTGTTAGATTATTTTCTACATCATCCTAACTAAATTGTCAATCGTGATCAACTATTAAATCAACTTTGGGAAGTGGGATCGGAACCGGAAAGTAATGTGGTGGCGGCTCAAATTCGCTTACTAAGACGGAAACTTTCTGAAATTGGTTGTGATCATTTTATTGAAACTGTTTATGGTTTAGGATATCGTTTGATTATAGATCATAATTAATGAATCAAAATTTACTATTTAAACGCACAAAATCACGGTTAACTTGTTACTATGCAGGGGTGATGGGAGTGATTCTAAGTATTTGCGGTTTAGGGGTTTATGAAGCGATCGCCCACGCCCATTGGATGACCCTAGATCGTGAAATAAAATCCGTTGCTGAGACATTACATGATAGCTTAGAAACGGTTCTACAAGAACCCGGATTTTTAGAACCGGATGTTTTAAGAATTATTCCTGATTTATGTTTGATTAAATCTGATAAAAATATCCCTTTAAATTATCCTAATCTCGCATTAAATTGTTTACCAACTAGCGATGAGAAAAACAAAAAAAATCATCGTCTAGCTCCCTATCATAATAACTCTTATTTAATTCGTTTATTCAATAATTCCGGGCAGTTAGTCGCTTTTACTGGGAAAGATTTATTCCCCCATTCTAGTGGAGAAATTTGGCAAACCTTCAGGGATAAAAATGGCATTCGCTATCGTCAATATGCTTTAGTTTTACATACCAGAAATCAACAGAATTGGGGAACATTACAATTAGGGCGATCGCTACAGGATTTTGATCAATATATGGCTATTGTAACATTAATTCTGGTTATCGGTTTACCCCTAGCTTTAATTTTAGTAGGGTTTGCGAGTTGGAAATTAGCCGGAATTGCTATGCAACCGATTTATTATTCCTATCAACAAATTCAACAATTTACCGCCGATGCAGCCCATGACATAAGAACGCCTTTAGCCGCTATTCAGGCTACCGTAGAATCCACAATTAGACTCGAACCTTTAACGGAAACTGAAGCCAAAGAAACCTTAAAAACCGTAGACAGACAAAATCAGCGACTTTCCCAATTAGTCAAAGATTTATTATTATTATCTCGCATGGATCAAGACACTGTATCCCGGTCTAAAAAATTATGCTGTTTAAATGATATAATCAATGACGCTCAAGAAGAACTCGCCGCAATGGTATTAAATGCAAAACTATTTTTAACAACAGATATTCGAGGAGAAGAAACAATTTATATTCTAGGAAATGAAGAACAAATTTATCGAGTCACTTTTAATTTAGCGATTAATGCTATTCAATATACTCCCCCAGGAGGTAATATTATTTTAGGTTTAGATTCTAGTCATCAACAGGCGATTATTCAAGTTAAAGATACGGGAATTGGTATTCCTTTAACCGAACAATCTCGAATCTTTGATCGGTTTTATCGAGTCCATAGCGATCGCTCTCGTAAAACCGGAGGATCGGGTTTAGGATTAGCAATTGTTAAAGCAATTGTTATCGCTCATCGTGGTAGTATTGAGGTGGAAAGTAAACCGGAAACAGGTAGTACCTTTACAGTTCGATTTCCCCTTAAACCCACTGCAACTTTTATACCCTATTCTCAAGGGAAAGAAACAAGCTAATCTATTCTTAATCTGATGAAGATTTGCTATTTTTTATAAAGTTTTATCAACTTAACTAGACTCTCCACTTACAGGATACTTTATAATATATCTATTAGCAAAACTGGTTAATTCACCAGAAGGAATGAACCATGAAAATTAATTTATCTAAAACTCAAGTTAAAGGCGTTATAATTGCCACAGGGATTGCTTTTATTTCCCTTAATTATTCCCCTTCGTTGTTCCCCTTCTTTGTTCCCGTTATTTGTTCCCCTTCTTTGTTCCCCTTTTTTTNNGCCTTTGTTAGCACAACCTAACTCAAATTCTCCCCAACCTACTCCTACCAATGGCAATAATTTTTATCCCCCCTGTCAACAACTGATGGGGCAAAATCGTCCGATGATGGGTCAAGGTGGAAGGGGAAATCGTTCAGGAGGAAAAGGGCAATATTCTGGGCCCATGTATGATCCGAGTCGTGCAGAAACAGTCCAGGGAACGATATTAGAAATACAACCAGGAAATCGAGGAAATCAAATGCCTCACGGGATGTATTTATTGATTAAAACAAATACAGAAACCCTGGGACTTCATGTTGGCCCTGTGTGGTATTTAGAACAACAAAACTTTCAAATTCAACCCAATGACACCGTAGAAGTTACGGGAACACGAATTGACGGGGGAGGACAACCCAATTTAATTGTTGGAGAGATTAAAAAAGGAAATCAAACCTTGCAATTACGCGATGAAAATGGTTATCCCCGATGGATGGGATCGCAACAACAAACCCCTGTTAATTAATCCTTAATAGGTTAATATTAAGTCAATCCGGTTTTCTTGATTTTGTTTCTCAAGGATAGCCGGGTTTTGTTTAGTGTTATAATTAGAAAAATTATTTTTTTAAACTTATGGCAGATAAGTATTTCTTTGAGCAACAAAAAGAACAATCCTTAGTTAAAGCTCAAATAGTTGCTAAATATTTTTGGGCTTGGGCTAAAGTGATCATCCCACAGGCGAAAAAACGGAAGACAAAAATTGCATATATTGATCTGTTTTGTGGGCCAGGTTCTTATGAAGATGGATCTAAATCTACTCCTTTAATGATTTTAGAACGTGCAATTAATGAGCCTGATATGCGAGATTTACTTGTAACATTCTTTAATGATATTGATCCCAATTATACTGAATCTCTTGAAAAAGCTATTGACTCTCTTCCTAATATTAATTTATTAAAAAATAAGCCACTGATTAGAAGCGGTGAAGTGGATAACGCCATTTTAAGAACATTCAAGGATAATTCATTAATTCCTAGCCTTTTATTTGTTGATCCTTGGGGATATAAAGGATTATCACTAGAATTGATTGGATCGGTGATTAAAAATTGGGGTTGTGATTGTATATTTTTCTTTAATTATAAACGCATTAATCCTGGTTTAAATAATCAATTTTTCCAAGAACACATGAATGCTTTATTCGGCCAAGAAAAAGCTGATGAGTTGCGAGCACAACTTAAAACAAAAACTCCTTATGAAAGAGAGCTAATTATTGTAGAATCAATTTCTCAAAGTTTAAAAGCAATAGGGGGTGAGTATGTATTGCCATTTTGCTTCCAAAATGAGAAAGGAACCAGAACCAATCATCATCTAATCTTTGTATCGAAAAATGTACTGGGTTATTCAATTATGAAAGATATTATGGCTAAAGCGAGTTCTAGTACAGAACAAGGTGTACCTTCCTTTGAGTATAATCCAGCTACAAGTTTACAACCTCTGCTCTTTGAGCTTTCACGACCTCTTGACGATTTAGAAAATATGTTACTGGATGAATTTGCGGGTCAAACTCTAACGATGAAAGACATTTATCATCGGCATCATATCGGAAAACGTTACATCGAGAGGAATTATAAAGATGCTCTTTTAAAACTAGAAGAACAAGGCAAGATTATAACTGAACCATTAAAACGAAAAATAGTTAAAGGTAAAAAAACATTTGCAGATACAGTCAAAGTTACATTTCTACCAAAATAGGAAAATTTTCTGTTTTAGATTTACGAGTTGATGGAGCAGAATAATCTTGCCATTGTTTCTGATGTTCATACCAAGCTTCAGGCATTTCATCCCAAATTTTATCTTCTAATAGTCTTCCTCCTGCTTTTGGTGTTCTTCCCCCAACTTGTTTAAAGAAAAATGCCACATTTTCGGCTTCACATTGTTGCCTAATATCTTCAGCCCATTCTAACTGCATGGGTCGATGTTTGATTCCTGATTCTCCACCAACAATCACCCAGTCAATTCCTTTTAAATTGAGTTTTAGTGGCCCCAATAAAGGTTCACAGGATAGAAAACGAACAAG
>DMPJ01000293.1 GCA_003456035.1 Planktothrix sp. UBA8402 | reverse complement strand
GTTTGCGTAAGTCCTGAATCTGTGTTGGTTTAGCTGCTTAAAAACTTATTGCATTAAAATTTTTTTCATTAACCATTCTTTGCCTTTATAGGGTGGATAACGTAGGGGTAAATCTAATAAAAACGTTTGTTTTAATACACTGCGATAATGGCAAAAACGATCAAATGTTGCTTTTCCATGAGAACTTCCGATCCCGCTTTCCCCTACACCGCCAAAAGGTAAGGATTTACCCCCAAATTGTAGCACCGTGTCATTAAAACAGAGGGTTCCTGATGATGTTTCTTGTAAGATTCGGTTTTGTTTGTTTTTATCTNNAAACCCCAAAACCCCATGAGTAAAAAATTTAAATGATACTGATAAAATTTTATCATTAGAAAATAAATATAATGCTAAAGGTTTGGGACGACTGTTGATTTTTGCGATCGCTTCTCCTAAATCCTGATACTCTAAAATCGGTAAAATCGGCCCAAAAATTTCTTCCTGCATAATTAAATTATCCCAGGAAATATTATCAATTAAAGTGGGAGCAATATATTTTGTTTCTGGGTTAGTTTCGCCTCCGATGATAATATTACCCACGTTTAAGAATTGCTGTAATCGGTTAAAATGAAATAAATTAATAATGCGCGAATAGTCGGGGCTAGTTTCAGGGTTGTCTCCAAAAAAAGTTTTAATCCATTTTTGCAACGCGATAATTAATTCCGATTTTATTAGAGAATTCACTAACAAATAATCTGGAGCGATACAAGTTTGACCCGCATTAATTAATTTACCCCAAATAATCCGTTTTGCGGTATAATCTAATTGGATATCATCATCTACAATACAGGGACTTTTTCCCCCTAACTCTAAGGTAACTGGGGTTAAATGTTTAGCCGCAGCTTCCATCACAATTTGACCAACTTTTTGCCCCCCGGTAAAGAAAATATGATCAAACTTTTCGGCTAATAATTCTTGACTGGTTTCGACTCCGCCTTCAACTACGGCAATATATTCAGAATTAAAAGTTTTGCTGATAATATCACTAATAATTTTAGAGGTATTTTCAGCAATTTCAGAAGGTTTTAAAATCGCACAATTTCCGGCTGCGATCGCCCCAATTAAAGGAGAAATAATCAGTTGAAAGGGATAATTCCAAGGTGCTATAATTAATACAACTCCCAAAGGTTGAGGATAAATAAATGTTGAAGCGGGAAATTGACTTAAAGATGCCGGGACTTTTTGCGGTTTAANNTTAACCCAAGATTTGAGATGTTTAATGGCATAATTAAGTTCAGAAACGGGGGCGAATTCAAAATAGGATTCCAGATCAGGACGGCCTAAATCGGCTTTGACAGCGTTAATAATAGCCGTTTCATGGAATGCGATCGCCTGTTTCAACCGATGAAGTTGTGTGAGGCGAAACTGGATATCCTGGGTTTGTCCAGTGGCAAAAAAGTCTCGCTGTTGCCCAATTAAACACTGAATAGAGGTTTTTTCAGTCATTTTTGCTTCTCCAAATTACTCAAACAGTTGATACCCTTTTATGGTACAACTTGATCTGGTAAAGTTATGGCAATTAAGGTAAATCTGAGAATGGCAAACATAAAAGAAATTTTATATATTGAAGTTCCCACTCCCAAAACTCAACAGGTTTGTACTTGGTTGCAAGAAAAATTTCAAGCAGAAATGGGCGAAAAAATTATCACTCCCGATGGGTTTCGGTTGCGATTTTCGACCCAGCAGGAAAACACAATAGAAGGGAATGAACTTTCAACTTTTGTTTGGTCAGTGCAACGGACAACTTATTTAAAAGTCTTTCGAGTCGGTCAACCGCCCAAAAGCAAAGAAAAGGTTTTTTTAAAACGTTTAGAAACCGAACTCAGAGCCACATTTCCCCATCAATATCCCGAACCTCCAGAGATTAATTTATCTCAACAATCTATTTTTGAAGGATTAGAAAAAGATTATCCTTTAACAGTCAAATACTTTAAAAAAATGCCCAATGGAGAATTTGATCTTAAACGGGTTTATTGGTGGGAAAAACGCTGGCGAGAAGGGGTAAGAAATCCCCAAACTCCTAAACAAGTTATTTTTAAAACCGATGATTCCCAGACCGATGATTCCCCTAATTATGACTTAATTTATATCGGGGGTGCTTTAGGGGTGATTCATGCGGCGGTGATGGCACGATTGGGCTATAAAGTTTTATTACTTGAACGGTTGCCTTTTGGTCGAATGAACCGAGAATGGAATATTTCTCGGAGTGAGTTAAAAAGTTTAATTGATTTAAAATTATTTACTCCAACGGAAATCGAAAGTTTTATCGCCCGGGAATATAAAGATGGTTTTCATAAGTTTTTTGATGCCTATAATCCTAAAATTGCTAAAGCTGAAATTCTCCATACTCCAACGGTCTTAAATGTGGCTTTGAATTCTGAAATATTACTGCAATTATCAGGAGAAAAACTCAAAGAAGCTGGGGGAGAAATTTGGGATGAAACGGAGTTTTTACAAGCGAATATTAACCCGAATCAAGTTACTATTAAATCCCTACATATTCCCAGCCAAACCGAACGAACTGCCACCGGAAGATTATTAGTAGATGCCATGGGAACTGCGTCCCCCATNNACGGGCATTTGATAGCGTATGTCCGACGGTGGGGGCGGTAATTGATGGCGGGTTTGAACCGGGGGTTTGGGATGCTAACTATGGAGATGTTTTAAATAGTCATGGGGATATTTCTAGGGGAAGACAGTTAATTTGGGAACTGTTTCCCGGGTCGGGAAATGAGTTAACATTTTATCTGTTTCACTATCATCAAGTTAATCCTAAAAACCCCGGTTCTTTGTTAGAAATGTATGAAGATTTTTTCACTATTTTACCCGAATATCGTCGCTGTGACCTGGATAAATTAGTCTGGAAAAAACCAACTTTTGGCTATATTCCCGGGCATTTTAGTACCGGAAGTAGCGATCGCAAAATTAGTGTTGATCGATTAATTTTAATTGGGGATGCTGCTTCTTTACAATCTCCCTTAGTGTTTACTGGATTTGGGTCTTTAGTGCGGAATTTATCTCGATTAACTGATTTATTAAATACTGCTTTAAAACATAATTTATTGACCGCAGATTGGTTAGATCAAATTCGGGCGTATCAAACTAATATTTCTGTAACTTGGTTATTTTCTAAAGGGATGATGGTGCCCACTGGGAAATATTTACCCCCAGAAAAAATTAACTCAATTTTAAATACTTTTTTTGGGGTTTTAGCAACGGAATCTCAAGAAATTGCGGAAACCTTTATCAAAGATCGAACAACTTGGTGGATTTTTACACGGTTAGCCCTAAAAGCTGCCCGGATGAATCCTTTATTATTAATTTGGATTTTAGACTTTGTAAACCTGGGAGAAGTTCTAAGATGGCTAAAGAATTTCATTCAATTTATGCTATTATCTATGATTAGTTTCCTTTGCGGTTGGCTTCCTAATTTAAGTCGCAAAATTCAACCCTGGTTAGAACCCCGTTATCCTAAACTTTGGATGTGGTTATTAACAACAAGCTATGCTTTAACCGACGGAATGGGAAAACCTCAAACTCCACATTTTAACACCTGAAAACTCAATTTATCTCAATTTCAATTTATCATCAATTATAACAATTAATTTGAGGGGAAAATGAATACAGTTACTTTAAATCTCAATCCGATTATTAAACTCACACCTGATCAATTTTATCAACTGTGTGCAGCTAATCCAGATTTACAATTAGAACGTAATGCTGAGGGAGAATTAATTGTTATGCCACCCACTGGAGGAGAAACAGGAAAACGCAATTCTAAACTTAATTTACAATTAGGAATTTGGAATGAACGTACTCAATTAGGTGAAGTTTTTGACTCATCCACTGGTTTTACTTTACCAAATAAAGCAGATCGATCGCCTGATGTTGCTTGGTTAGAAAAATCTCGTTGGCTGGCTTTAACTTCTGCACAAAGAGAAAAGTTTATTCCTTTATGTCCTGATTTTGTGATTGAGTTACTTTCTCCTAATGATAGTTTGAAAAAAACTCAAGAAAAAATGCAAGAATATATGGAAAATGGTTGTCGGCTTGGTTGGTTAATTAATTGCAAAAATCAACAAGTTGAGATTTACAGAATTGGTCAAGAAATAGAAGTTTTAGATATTCCTAATAGTATTTCAGGTGAAGATGTCTTGCCAGATTTTGTGCTGAATCTGGAACAAATTTGGTAGTTTATTTGGAATCCCTTAATTTTTGCTATATATTCCCCTGTAGAGACGTTGCATGCAACGTCTCTACAGGGGGGGTTAGAGGGATAATCTGTAGCATCT
>DMPJ01000321.1:1411-8721 GCA_003456035.1 Planktothrix sp. UBA8402 | reverse complement strand
CCCGCATTAATAGCTTGGAAGGCTATAGTTTTACCACTAAACTACACCCGCGTTGTCTGTCACAATTTCTAACTATAGCATAAACTTCAGAAATGTAAACCCAGTTCTCAAAGTTTTTTTTGAGGACTGGGAAACACCACTGGGACATGACCTAAGAAGCCGAGGATTCAACGGTTTGCTTAGGTTTGAACTGCACGGCCAGATAATTGAGTGCCTGCTTAACAAAGGACTGTAACAAATTGGCCTGTTGATTCTGCTGGAATACGGTTTGTAGGGTTTTCTTGAGACTATCCCAATTCAGACTCGGATTGTCAGTGGCTTCTAACAGCATGGACTGGGCTTGGAAATACTCAATTAAACTCAACCCGGCAATTCGGGTTAAATAGGCCGCACTTACCCCCTGTACCAGACTTCCAGCGATAAACGTCACGGTATTAGTTTTCAATAACGAGGTTAAGGTTTGGGTGGAGATTTCTACTAACCCCAATTTCAACATCTGAGTGCTAATAGTTGTGGCAACTTCTTGACCTTGACTCAGGGAGAATTTCTGTTGATAAATCGCCCCTAAATCCATTACCAATTGGGCATTAACGGCCGCCGTTGCTAACATATCTAAAGCCGGAACTGGATTAGCTACCGTTGCCGCCGCTGCAATCCATTGATATTTTTCAATCAGAGGTAAAGCCTGTTCTCGACGTAATTGATTGAAAATCTCTTTGGCTTCTCGTTGCAATTCTAAGGCTTCCCGATAGGTTGTTGCTAATACTAATTTTTGCTGTTCTTGAGTTAAAATAGAATTGAGACGATTGACGACAGAATCAAGGATAGGTAATTGGGGTTCTAACCATTCTTGAATCGTACCATCATCTTGATGTTGACGCACTTTTACCTCACCTGGAGAAGCTGCGATCGCCACAATATCTTCCGGGGATAATACCCCCGTTAATGTGGTTTTTAACTGCTGCAAAATCACAGGTTGATCGCCCATTAAATATTGATCTTGCTTATTCCAAACTAAAATTAAGCGCTGGTTATGAGCCACCAATTCAGATATAGTTTTAAACTCAGGATCGGTTAAATCTCCGGCGGTGACAAATAAAACCACATCCGCCGCCGTGATTAAATTGGGGAGGGCAGAATCGAGTTCTGGGGTGGAAATTTCGGTCAAACTTAACGTCTGAGGTTGTTGGGTCAGCCAGTCGGACTCTAACCTTTGTAACAAGGCGGTTTTCCCCGTGCCTTTGTTGCCCGCAATAGCGACCCGCAGGGCTGTTCGTTGCAGTTGACTGTTGAGTTGCTCCCCTTGCTGTTGTAGGGCCTCTAAACGGCGATTCTGAGTTGGGGATTCTGTGGCCAAACGAGCGATCAGACTTTGGGTTTGGGCGATCGCTTTTTCTACTTGATCCTGATTTAAAGGTTCTGGAGGTGGCGACAATTGCAAAGATTCTGTCCTTTGTTGCTTAAACCACCACAGTCCAGCACTACTTAATGCTAAACCAAATAGCACTATTTGTCCCAGTTCAGAAGCTGAATGCTGAACACTTTCCAATAACCATAGACCGAAAGAAAGTCCGACCCCCCCAATTAAAATTGGGCGTTCCAATTTAACTGCCATTTTGTCCTCCACCAACGCATCAATTAACCCTAACTTCTATGGTACTTCAACTAGGGCAATTTGTGGAATTTTAGCTCAAAATCACCGCCACTGATCGGTTTGTCAGCATTGGGGATCTTGATTAATTTAAACTTGCTATATTAAGTATTTTTTTCAAACCGAATTTACCTGAACAAATAATTAATAAAAAGCTGTTTAAACATTTGTTAACCTTGATTTTACCCTGACTTATAAATATTGAATAAATTTTTTACAATTTTAACCATTCAGAATTACAATAGAGATTGAGTTGATCCTACCCACCCAAATCCTAAATTATGTCCAAAACTAAAAAAACAGAGCCAAAAATTACCAAAGACATTAATCTTCAAGATCCTCAATATTACTTGAGTCGGGAACTTAGTTGGTTAGAATTTAACCGTCGGGTCTTAGCAGAAGCCTTAGATCCTCAAACTCCTCTATTAGAACGGTTGAAATTTTTAGCTATTTTTAGTTCTAATTTAGACGAATTTTTTATGGTGCGAGTTGCTGGAATTAAACGGCAAATTGAAGCCCAAGTTAATAAAGTTACCGCCGATGGTCGGACTCCACAACAACAACTAAATGCGATCCATGAACGGTTGTTACCAATGGTTACGGAACAACACCAATATTTTGAACAACAAATTAAACCAGAATTAGCTCAAAATGGGATTCATTTATTAAGTTATATTGATTTGAATCAAGAACAACGAACTTATTTAAAACGTTATTTTGACGAGAGGATTTTTCCAGTTTTAACCCCTTTAGCCATTGACCGCAGCCATCCCTTTCCCT
This sequence comes from Planktothrix sp. UBA8402, assembly GCA_003456035.1. Classification (GTDB taxonomy): domain Bacteria; phylum Cyanobacteriota; class Cyanobacteriia; order Cyanobacteriales; family Microcoleaceae; genus Planktothrix. The sequence goes on along the minus strand of DMPJ01000321.1, from coordinate 6,290 downwards.
ATTTATCTAATCTGAGTTTAAATTTAGCCGTTGTTCTCAGAAATCCAGAAACCAAAGAAGAATTATTTGCTAGGGTGAAAGTACCGAGTTCTTTACCTAGATTTATTTCCTTACCTAAAGAATTAAGAGTACAAGAAAATGGGGAATTTTCCCCTTGGGTTGGTATTCCCATTGGTCAAGTAATTGCTCATAATTTAGAAGCACTATTTCCCGGAATGGATATACAAGATTATTATATTTTTAGGATTACCCGGGATGCCGATTTAGCAGTTCAAGAAGATGAAGCGGATGATTTATTATTAGCTATTGAACAAGAACTGCGTAAACGTCGAGTTGGCGGGTCTGTTGTGCGTCTGGAAATCAATAGTTCAATACCGGAGTATTTACGCGATTTATTAGTAGATGAATTAGAGTTAGAATCGGAAGATATTTATACCATAGATGGGTTGATGGGATTACGCGATTTAATGTCTTTTCTGAGTTTACCCTTACCCGAATTAAAAGATAAACCTTGGACTGCCGTTTTACCCCGTTGGATGAAAGATAGTGAAGATATTATTCCCTCTGATTCGGAAACAGATGAAAAGGATATTTTTGCAATTTTACGACAAAAAGATGTCTTAGTTCATCACCCATACCATTCATTTTCTGCCACAGTTCAACAGTTTATTAATCAAGCAGCCCATGATCCCAATGTGTTAGCAATTAAAATGACATTATATCGCACTTCCGGGGATTCTCCGATTGTTACTGCTTTAATTGATGCGGCAGAAAATGGCAAACAGGTGGCAGTTTTAGTGGAACTTAAAGCCCGATTTGATGAAGAAAATAATATTCAATGGGCAAAAAAACTAGAACAAACAGGAGTTCATGTTGTTTATGGTTTGGTGGGTTTAAAAACCCATACCAAAATTGTCATGGTTGTGCGTCAGGAACAGGATAAAATTCGCCGTTATGTTCATATTGGTACGGGAAATTATAATCATAAAACTGCTAAATTGTATACAGATTTAGGATTATTAAGTGCCTGTCCAGATTTAGGAGCAGATTTAACGGATTTATTCAATTTCTTAACCGGATATTCTCGTCAACAGTCCTATCGTAAACTGTTAGTTGCTCCGGTGAATATGCGAAAACGATTTTTAGAGTTAATTCGTCGGGAAATCGAACAGGCAAATCAAGGGAAAACCGGGCGAATTGTTGTTAAACTTAATTCCTTAGTTGACCCGGAAATTATTGCCACATTATATGAGGCATCTCAAGCGGGAGTGGGGATTGATTTAATTGTCCGGGGAACCTGTAGTTTGCGTCCTGGTTTAGATGGAATTAGTGATAATATTAAGGTGATTAGTATTATCGGACGATTCTTAGAACATTCTCGGATTTTCTATTTTTATAATGGTGGACAGGAGGAGGTTTATATTGGTTCGGCAGATTGGATGTCTCGCAACTTAAATCGCCGAGTTGAAGCAGTGACTCCAATTAAAGATCCAGATATTGCTAAGGAGTTAGAAGAAATTTTAGGGATTATGTTATCGGATAATCGCAAAGCCTGGGATTTACAATCTGATGGTCAATATATTCAACGTCATCCGGCAGAAAATACCCCAGAATTAATCGCCCATAATATCTTCATGGAAAATGCTTTAAAGAGTTAAAAAACATGAATTATTGGTTGATTAAATCAGAACCAAATGCGTATAGTATTGAGGATTTAAAACGTGATTCTAGTTCGATTTGGGATGGGGTGAGAAATTATCAAGCTCGAAATTTTCTCCAACAAATGCAAGTCGGAGATTTAGCGTTTTTTTATCATTCTAATACTAAACCTCCGGGGATTATGGGATTAGCTAAAATTATTGAAAATAACCAAATTGATCCCAGCCAATTTGATGTTAACAGCCCCTATTTTGATCCTAAAGCAACGCCAAACTCTCCCCGATGGTATACGGTTAAAGTGGAATTTGTGGAACAATTTTCTGCTATTATTAGTTTAGATAGTCTCAAACAAACCTTTAATTCCGAGGAATTTGGCGTTGTTAAACGGGGAAATCGTTTATCTGTTATGCCCGTTTCTTCATCCGTTGCCGAGAGAATTTTAAGGTTAAAATAATGGGGATCACGGATTTAAGNNCACGGATTTCACGGATTTTAATCTATGTTAATCGGCGTAATCCTATTAAATCTGATAACTGATTATTTGAGGATTGCAGAAAATACCAAAAAGGGTTACAATACTGTAGTATGTAAACATTACACTTTTAAATCTTGAGGCATTGATTCAAACAGAAACCTTAGAACTACTGGAATGGCAACGGTTATGTCGTCATTTATCCACCTTTACGGCGACAAAACTTGCTGCTGTGGCGGCGCAGCATTTACACATTCCCACGACCGTTGACCAAACTTTGCAACTATTAGCACAAACTCAAGAAACTTATAAATTAGAACTGCGACAAAATGGTTTAAAATTTGAAGGAATTGAAGACATTAGTGTTTATTTAGAACGGGTAGAACGCCATGGAATGTTATCAGGAAATGAACTATTAGCGATCGCCACAACCTTAGCCGGAGCGAGACAATTACGGCGAATTATTAATAGCCATTCCGATATTCCTATTATAACAGAATTTGTCTCAGAATTAAGAACCTATCCCGAACTAGAGCAGGAAATTTATCACTGTATTGATGAAAGGGGAGATGTTGCAGATCGAGCTAGTGTTAAATTAGGAGGAATTAGAGGACAATTACGGAGTATTAGAGATCGGGTTTATGAGATTTTGCAACATATTATTCAACGCAAATCTAACGCCGTTCAAGAACAGTTAATTACCCAAAGAAGCGATCGCTTTGTCATCCCAGTTAAAGCATCTCAAAAAGATGTAATTCCTGGGATTGTTCATGATAGCTCAACCACGGGAGCGACCTTATATATTGAACCCAAAGCCACAATTGATCTTAATAATCAACTTCGACAAATTCAACGGCTAGAAAAAGCCGAATTAGACATAATTTTACAGGGATTAAGTGATAAAGTTGGGGCGGTTAAACCGGATTTAGAACGATTATTAATGATTGTAACGACTCTCGATTTAGCCGTTGCTAAAGCTCGTTATAGTCTGTGGTTAGAAGCCAATCCTCCCCGTTTTATTGATTTAGAATTATCAGAAGATTCAACTTCAAACTCTATTAATTTAAGACAACTTCGCCATCCTTTATTAGTTTGGCAACAACAACATGAACAGGGATTTCCCGTTGTTCCGATTGATGTTGTCGTCCATCCTAAAATTAGAGTTGTAGCGATTACCGGGCCGAATACCGGAGGCAAAACCGTTACTTTAAAAACCATTGGATTAGCGGCATTAATGGCAAAAGTCGGGTTATTTATTCCCGCTAGAGAACCCGTAGAAATTCCTTGGTTTGATCAGGTTTTAGCTGATATTGGAGATGAACAATCTATTGAACAAAACCTATCGACTTTCTCCGGTCATATTCGCAGAATTAGTCGGATTTTAGCCAAGATAAATCCTCAAACTGAAAACCGTTTTTCCAGTTTAATTCTACTAGATGAAGTAGGCGCAGGAACCGATCCCACCGAAGGTAGTGCTTTAGCGATCGCCTTATTACAATATTTAGCCGATCATGCTTTATTAACCATAGCAACCACTCACTTTGGAGAACTAAAATCCTTAAAATATGAAGATGAAAGATTTGAAAATGCCTCCGTTGAATTCGACGAACAATCCCTACAACCCACCTATAGATTATTATGGGGAATTCCAGGACGTTCTAATGCCTTAACCATTGCCAAACGGTTAGGATTAAACCCAGAAATTATAGAACAAGCTGCGGGTTATGTGGGGGAAAGTTCTGAGGAAGTTAATCAAGTGATTGCGGGGTTAGAAGCACAACGTCGTCAACAGGAAACCAAAGCTCAAGCCGCAGGTCAATTATTAAAAGATACGGAACGTTTGCATCAGGAATTAGCTCAAAAATCAGCAAATTTAAAAGAACGAGAACGGGAGTTAAAACAAATTCAAGAAAAGGCAATTCAAGAAACATTAATTCAAGCTAAATCTGAAATTGCAAAAGTGATTCATCGCTTACAACAAGGGACACCAACAGGTCAAGATACCACCCAAGCAACGGAAGCTTTAAATCAAATTGCCGGGCAGTATTTACCCTCTAAAAAAACCACCCCCAAACCTCCTCCAGAGTTTAAACCCAAGGTGGGAGATAGAATTAGAATACCCCGTTTTGGTCAAACCGCAGAAGTCTTGAACGAACCGACTCCTGATGGTCAAATTACCGTCCGATTTGGGATGATGAAAATGACCGTTAGTTTAGGAGAAATTGAATCCTTAGATGGTTTAAAACCTGTGATTCCTAAAGTTCCAGAACGCAAAAAAGAACCCATTCCCACAAAAGAAACCAAATCAGAAAGACCCATTGTTAGAACTTCTAATAATACCATTGATCTCAGGGGAAAACGCATTTCAGAAGCAGAAAGTGAACTAGATCGAATGTTAGGTCAAATTCATGATTTTGGAGCAATTTGGATTATTCATGGTAAGGGAACAGGACAACTTAGGAAAGGAGTTCATGAATTTTTAGCAACCCATCCTTTAGTCGAACGATTTGAATTAGCCCCCCCTAATGATGGCGGAATTGGTGTTACAATTGCTTATTTAAGGAATTAATAGGAAACTTCCTTTATTGATTCCCCTGATCCCCTAACCCCCCTAACCCCCCTTGGTAAGGGGGGAATCGATCCCCTCAACCCCTCTTAAAAAAGAGAGAAATCGATCCCCCTAACCCCCCTAACCCTGCTTGGTAAGGGGGGAATTAGATTAAACTTCCCCGAAACCCCCCCGTTCAC
>DMPJ01000321.1:0-1405 GCA_003456035.1 Planktothrix sp. UBA8402 | reverse complement strand
AATTCAGATTCTATTAATAATCAAAAATCTAATCCAAATAGATATGATTTAGAACCGGAACCTAAACCCGAACAAAGTGGAAAAATCACGGTTCAAATTCAGGTATTATTACTGGCAATTGAAGCCTTAATTGGTATTCCCTTAGAAACAATTTTACAGGTAGGAAATCTGTTAAAATTAGAGTCTAATGTTCCTGATCGAATTGAATTATTGCAAAAAAAATCAGCAGAAAATCCCTTATCCCTTGAAGAAATGCGATCGCTGGTGCCAATTATTTGTTATATTGCTCAACAGGATCAAATTTTAATTCGTCGAGCCTTGGGTTTAGTTGAACAAATGGCACAGCAAAAAACCGATTTTCGTCAAGTCACCTTGCTGCGGGAATATTTGGATACATTTAATCAAAGTTATCAACAGTCGATGACCCAACATCCTCAAACCCCCCTAGACCTTGACACCCTAGCGATTAAATTACTAATTGACTTATTATTTTATAGTAAACCCAATAGCCATCAACAATTATGGTTAACATTAATTGATTCTCAATTCTAATCTATCATTAACGGTCAACTTATTATGATGATTATTCGACGCTATACTCCCCCAACTTGTACCTTAGAAGTCCAGGCGAAACGTCCTTTTATATCTCGCCTGAAACAACAACCTATTTTAAAACAGTTTAAATTTAAACTTTGCTTTGATGATCCTCGTTTACCCGATGCCGATCATATTACCATTGAAGGCGATCGCAATCAACTAGAAACCCTCTCTCAAGTCATTAAAAATTATATTCAAAATCTGCTTAATTTTGCCCAAATATCAACCCGTGAACCCGCAACAGTTTCCCTAAAATCTTCCACTGAAAACACCCCATCATTTGTGCTTTTTGACGAAACTAACTCAGAAATTAAAATTAAACCCGATGGCTTATTATACCATGATTTATTCTTAGGAAACTTAGCTAAAAACTCTACCAACTTATTTATTCATCTCAGCGTTTTACAACTATTTGACCTATCGGCTGCTTTAGAAGAATATATAACAGAATCCGAAAATTTATCCAATCTAAAATCCCTAGAAAAAACCACCCCCGAATGGTTAAAAATAATTTTATTTATTATTATTTCTATTGGCTGTTTAACCGGGACAATTAAACTAATAAATCTCTATCGACAACCCCAAAATCAAACCGCCACCAAACCCGCACAAACCGTTAAAATTCCGCCCCCAAATCTGGTTCCCTTACCCCCTCCACCCAAGTTAGCACCGCTTCCCGTCCCTTCTGCGCCTCCGATTCAGATTAAAGTCGCTCCCAATTTACCCGCCGTCAACACCGCCCCCCTGCCCATTCCCGCCCCTCTGTTTCCGAACCCAGCAACCCCCCAAGCCATACCCGACCTGCAAC
>DMPJ01000242.1 GCA_003456035.1 Planktothrix sp. UBA8402 | reverse complement strand
ACTCATTACCCATTACTCATTACCTGTTCCCCGTTCCCTGTTGAGAAATTAATTCAATTTAAACTGACGTAATCTTAAAGCATTAGTAACAACAGAAATCGAACTCATAGCCATTGCTCCTCCGGCAATAATTGGATTCAGTAACCAACCCGTGAAAGGGTATAAAATTCCGGCTGCAATTGGAATTCCGGCTGAGTTATAGATAAAAGCAAAAAACAGGTTTTGCCGAATATTATTTAGGGTAGCTTTACTAAGTTTAATCGCTGTAACTATCCCAATTAAATCCCCTGAAATTAAGGTAATATCACTAGCAGCGATCGCAATATCTGTCCCGGTTCCAATCGCAATTCCCACATCCGCTTGAGCTAAAGCGGGAGCATCATTAATTCCATCTCCCACCATTGCCACAATTTGACGCTGTTTTTTTCGTCCTTTACGTTCAGTTTGCAGAGATTTAATGATATTAGCTTTTTGGTCGGGACGAACTTCTGCAAATACCCGTTTAATTCCCACTTCCGAAGCGATCGCTTCGGCGGTTTTTTGGTTATCTCCGGTTAACATAACTACCTCTAAGCCAATTCTTTGTAATGCTTGAATTGCAGTTTTAGAAGTTGGTTTGAGAGCATCTGAAATAGCAAATAACCCTTCTATTTCTCCATCTAATGCTATCCAAGCTGTTGTTTTTCCCTCAGTCTCCCAACTCGATTGATATTGTTGTAAAAGTTCCGTATTAATCCCTAATTCTTGCATCCAGCCAGAGGTGCCAATTTGTACAAATCGATCTGAAATATCACCTTGAACTCCCATTCCTGCTAAAGCCTGAAAATTGCTAATTTCAGGTAAGGAAAAATCAACACTTTGAGTTTTAGCATATTCAAAAATAGCTTCTGCTAAGGGATGTTCAGATTGTTGTTCAATAGCTGCGGCTAATTGTAACAATTTTAATTCGTGATCGTTGTTTGTTCCTTTAACAGTTACATAATGGGTTACGGTGGGTTTTCCTTGAGTTAAAGTTCCGGTTTTATCTAATACAATAGTTTGGATTTTGTGGGCTAATTCTAAACTATCTGCTCCTTTAATTAAAATCCCATGTTCTGCTCCTAAACCCGTTCCTACCATCACAGAAGTTGGTGTTGCTAATCCTAATGCACAGGGACAAGCAATAATTAAAACTCCTACGGTTGTTGTAATAGCAAGAGTGAGATTTCCGGTTAAATTAAACCAGATCATAAAAGTAGCGATCGCGATCAAAATTACAACCGGAACAAACCAACTTGTAACTTGATCTGCTAATTTTTGAATCGGAGCTTTTGACCCTTGCGCCTGTTGAACTAACTGCACAATTTGGGCTAATACCGTATCTTTTCCCACCCGGGAAGCTCGAAACTTAAAACTTCCGGTTTTATTAATTGTAGCTCCAATAACTTCATCCCCAGGATATTTTTCAACGGGAATACTTTCCCCTGTAACCATCCCTTCATCAACCGTAGAATTTCCTGCAATTACTTCACCATCAACGGGTATTTTTTCCCCAGGACGTACCCGAATAATATCACCTAAATTAACAGTTTCAATGGGAATATCAATTTCTTCTCCAGACCTAATTACCCGGGCGGTTTTTGCTTGTAAACCCATTAATTTTTTAATCGCATCGGAGGTTTTTCCTCTGGCTTTATTTTCTAATAATTGACCTAATAAAATTAAGGTAATAATCACAACCGCAGATTCATAATATACATCCGCAGATAAGCCTTGATTTAGGAAAAATTGCGGAAAAATTGTGACAAAGATAGAATACAAATAAGCCGATCCTGTTCCTACAGATATTAATGTATTCATATCCGCTTGATGACGTTTTAATCCTTTCCATGCTCCCAGAAAAAATGTTTGACCTGACCAAAATAAAATCGGAGTTGTGAGGATTAATTGTAACCAAGGGTTGTGCATCCAGGGGGGAATAAATGATAAACTTAAACCTGTCATCATCGGTAATCCCCCGATAACTAAAAATACACTCACAANNTCCAATACACTCACAAGGGCACTTATTAACACTTTTTGCGTTAATTTTTTCTCAATTTCTCGATTCTCTTTTTCGCTATCTTGGAGATCAGATGTTGTATCTTCTATGGGTTTAGCACTATATCCTGCATCTGTAACCGCTTGTTGAATTTGCTCAATATTTGTTTGATTAGAATCAAATTCAACCGTTGCTTGTTCCGCTCCAAAATTAACCTGACAAATAGCAACCCCATTAACATTTTGAATCGATGTTTCTATGGTATTGGCGCAGGACGCGCACCCCATTCCTTTTAATCGTAAATAGCTTGTTTTCATGGTTTAAACTCCATTTTAATTTCAGTTATATAAAATCCCTTGATTTTGGCTAAATATTACCCCATTTTTAAGCAGGGTGTTTTCAAAGTCGGGGGNNTGCGCTGCGATGGCCGCACCCTACAATTTGAATTTTATTGTAAAGTCTCCTGTCTACTGGAGTGTCAAGGGGTAATTGAAAATTAAATTTATAATCGCTTATAACCCGCTAGAATGTAGGGGTAAAATAACTGTAGCGGTTGTTCCTTGATTAATTTGACTTTCTAAATAAATTTGACCATGATGATTTTCTACGATCGCTTGAGCGATCGCTAAACCCAAACCAGACCCCCCACTATTGCGATGGGTACGAGAGGGATCAACACGATAAAAACGATCAAAAATATTAGGTAATGCTTCAGCAGGAATACCAATTCCTGTGTCTTTAATTATAACTTGTAATCCGTCAAATTTCAAGAGGGAATGGGATTTTTCCCAAGATTCTGTAACCTTTCCTAATGTAGCTTGTCGTTTCAGTTTAGGTAGGGGTTTTAATTCAATTTTAATCTCACCCACAGAGGGAGTATACTGTACCGCATTACCAACTAAATTAGTAAATAATCTTACCAATTGATCCCAATCTCCATCTAAAGTAAATGGTTCATTTTCCTGGGAATAATTACTATCTGAATTGATAATAATATCCTCAAAATCCTCAATAAAATCTAAGGAAAGTTTGATTCCTTGTTGAGTTGCGATCGCATTTTGTTCTTCGACTACTTCCATTAATAACCCATCCAAAGGAAGGGAAACAAATTGTGGCTTAACAATACCGCTATCCTGTCTAGCCAAAAACAATAAATCATCTACTAACCGACCTAAACGGCGGGTAATTCGTTCAATAACTTGCAGTTGTTGTTGTTCATAAATTGATAAATTAGGTTCGGCTAAAGCTACTTGTACATTGGTTTGAATCATCGCAATCGGACTTCTTAATTCATGGGACGCATCGGCGGTAAATTGTTTTAAACGTTGGTAAGAATCCCGCACAGGTTCCATTGCTAAACCCGATAAAAACCAGCCAATTGTAGCGACCCCAATCAACATTAAAATTGTTCCTAAAGTCAAATCAAAAATTAACTGCTGAATGGGTTTTGTTACTTCAAACCAAGGATGACTAACTCGTAAATAGCCTAATACCTGTCGTCCGATTTCTACCCTATCTGTGACTTGTCTTAAAATCATTTCTGAAACGTTATTTTGTTCAGAAATATGTACAGTTTCTCCACTCCGGTTAGGATGAAGCAAAATATCTAAAGGTTGCGAAAAGGTAGACCATAATAATTCCCCCGTTTGACTAAACCATTCAATATCAATATGATCATCTTCAACGGTATTCAGATTATTTCTAAAACTCGCTTCAACATTGACTTGAAATTGACCTGCTAAAACAGCCGGAGGCGTCGTCATAGGTTCAATAACCAAAGAACGTTCTACCACTTCTACAACATGATTTAAGGTATCATCAATGCGTTCAATTAAGGTATTTCGTACATAGAAATAAAACCCACTTGCAAATAGTAATAATAAAATTGCGGTGACTGCGGTATACCAAATTGCTAACCGTCGCCGGGTTGCTTGAAACATGAGTTAAAAATTTTTGCTATGATTGGAGAAATCCTGTCCGCAGCACGTCGGCTCGTTGATTAAGGTATTTGCGAAGATCTATACAATCAATATTCTTCCATTGCAAGAATTAACTCTGGAATAAGTATCGTTTATGATGAATTTGGGTAGACTTTGGGTAAATTAGTGTTAGGGGCTTTACGGTTCCTCGTGAGTTCGTAGGCGAGAACCCTATCATCACTGGATTTTGCGTAATCAAAAGAAAAACGGAGAGGGTGGGATTCGAACCCACGAGGAACCGTAAAGCCCCTAACACATTTCGAGTGTGTCGCATTCGACCAACTCTGCCACCTCTCCAAACTGATCGTATTTTACACTATTTTTTGATTATATCAAAGAAGGGAACCATCTGTTTGATCAAAATCTAAAGTTGTTTCAAAACCCTGGGTCGGCGTCCATCTTAAGGCCCCGTCTCGACCTGTCCAAAAGATTTGAGTGCGTTGTTTAGCAAGGGTTTCTACGGTTTTAGGATCGATAGAATTGGAAGAAGCGATCGCAATTTTAGGGGTTAATACGGATAAAAGTTCTGGGGTTAAGGGTTCTCCCGACCACCATAATACCTGAGTTGAGCTTAGATTCTGATTTTGAATTAACTGTTGTTGGTCGGAGGCTGAAGTTGCTCCTAATAATGTCCAAGTATTCTGACCAATTTTAAATTGAATCACCGGAGGTTGAGCATTTAATAACTCAATTTTAACAGAACCTAATATTATCGGTTGACGTAATTTTAAGGGAATATAATTGCCTTTTTGTTGGGCTAATACTTTAAGAATAGTTTCATTTGTGGCTTGATAGGTTTTTTTCGGGGCAGGATTATCATAAAAGGTTTTAATTGGAATATTTTCTAAAATTAACGGCCAACCAATACTTAAACCTAGTTGGGGATGGGTCGCCACTGAGTTGGTAATTTCATTCACACCCTGAGCATTTAAAAAGGGTAAAACTGCAAATTTGGCGGTGTTTTGACTCCCACTATTAATTAAGGTTACTTGTCCTTTTTCTTCAATGACTAAAATTGGTTCTTTAGGTGTACTCAGAATTGTAGCTTGAAACTGTGCTGTTTTGGTATACCAACTGGGTACAATAATAATTAATAGGGCTAAAGTTACGGTAAATAAAATCGGAATAAACCCTTTTTTTGACAGAGAAAACCGGGGGTTTGATTCGGGGTTAATTAGGGTAAAATAAGCCCAAATTAACAGATTTAAACTATAGAGAGTAATTAATTGAATCAGGGAAATACTACCAACTGCAATCGAATTTCCTGGAAGTTGACTAAAATATTTGGCGATTTCAATTAAACCCAAAATCGGATAATAAAGAAATTGGGCGATCGCACTTCCTAAACTGGGTAATAATAGGGCGGATAAGGCGCTCGCCATCCCTCCTAATGTGATCAGAGAAATTAGGGGAGATGCGACAATATTAACTAGAATACTATAGGGAGATAATACTTTAAAAACATATAATTGTAAAGGCAATGTCCAGATCATTGCAGCCAAAGGAACAGCAATTAAAGATGCGAAGAAAGGCGGCATCCAATTTAACCTTNNAGAAGGGCGGCATCCAATTTAACCTTTCCATTAAGGGAGGAACCGTAACCAATAATCCCAAGGTAGCTAAAAAACTGAGTTGAAATCCAATATCAAAAATCCAAGCCGGATTCACAATTAATAGCAATATAGCTACTATTAATAATACACTTAAAGGTTTAGTTTGACGTTGGGTTAACAGGGCAATTAATACCGCTAAACCCATTAATGATGCTCGTAATACCGAGGGAGAAATACCCGTTAATCCTAAATAAATTAGTAAAGTTAATAATCCTAAACTAAATCTAACTTTAGGGGAAAACTTTTGAGTAATGGCTAAAATAATTCCCAATAAAAATGATACTTGAAATCCTGAAGCTGCTAGAATATGAGCTAGTCCAACTTGGACAAAAATATCTCTAATATCGTAAGGTAAATCAACCGCTAAACGTCCTAAGACCATCGCGCTTAATAGTGATCCGTTGGGAACTCCTAATAATTGAGCTTGAGCGCGAGTAATGCGTTGGCGAATTTTCCACAGTCCCCAAGGAGGAGGTTGACTATCATCATGACTGATATAACGTCCTCTAAGTCCGGTAAATGATCCCTGTTGAGCCAAATAGTTTTGAAAATCAAATCCTCCTGGGTTTGAAGGAGGTTGAGGTTTGTATAAACTTCCGGTAATTGCTATACTTTCCCCAGGATATAATCCCGTAGCTTTTAATAGAGGAACGGTAACATAAACCAAACCACTCACATCTTTACTAACTGAAATCGGAGTATTATTATTAGTAATTTCATTAACTTGATTTACCTCTAACCAAAATTGTCCCCGTCCCGAACGAGTTAATCGAGGAATACTACTAACTTCTCCACGAACCGTAATTAATAAATCTTGGCTATTTCCACTATTAATAATTAACTGACTAATATCATTAGCAGCAGGTTGAGGAGTTCTAATTTGTAAATAAACACTGGCTAAAAAAGCAGTAATTCCAGCTAATAACCACACCCAAAAGGGAAATTTAGGGCGGGTTATTTTAGGAACTTTTGCCGCAAATTCAATCGGATCTGTCAGTGCATCTTTGCGGGTTTGTTTTTGATGAGTAAATTGTTTAATTCGAGCTTGACGGGATTGTTTTTGTTGATAAAGTTGTTGGAGGGCGGTGGCTATTGCTAATATAATTCCCAAGCCTAATATTGCATAGTTTCCCCCAGGAATTACACCCACTAGCAAACCCAATAGATAAGCAAAAGCCAGAATTAAAATTACCGTCTGATTCATGATTTAATCAAATAGGGATCAAAAATTTCGGTTGTAGGGTGCGTAAGCGATCAGCGCACGCACCAACAGTTGCTGTAGGGTGTGTAAGCGATCAGCGCACGCACCAACATTCAACAATTTCAGATAGAAAATCCTAATTTTAAACCTAAAAAAGTATGGATTAACATTAATCCTAATATAACGGTTCCAATATAAGCATGATTAGTTTAGGACAATTTGGTATTAGATGTTGACTATTGATGCTTAAAGGTTGATGCTTA
>DMPJ01000462.1:6228-6425 GCA_003456035.1 Planktothrix sp. UBA8402 | reverse complement strand
CTTTTACCCAAGGCAACTGGCAACTCGCCTTAGAAGGATACGAACCCGCCATACAAGCCGTTGAACAACTCCGCAAAGGTTCAACTACCGACCAACGCCGCCAAGAAATCATTGCAGAAGCCATCTCCGTTTACGCCAATGCCGTCCACTGCTATATCAACTTACAGCAATTTGATAAAGCTGTAGAAACCGCAAAG
>DMPJ01000462.1:263-6160 GCA_003456035.1 Planktothrix sp. UBA8402 | reverse complement strand
AAATCAGGATTAAGAACTTCTTCTACCGTAAAGGGAGACTCTGGGGGAAATTCATTAATAGATAAACCTGTTTCACCTGCGGCTAGTTTCCTAGCATTTTGATAAGATTCATTAAAAATATCTTCAAAAAAACGATATAAACTCGGACTGGTTTTGAAAGTATCTCCGAGGCGTATCCGATGTTCTATAATGGTGTACACCCAACTATTTGTTCGTTTTTCCGGCTGATATTTATACTTGAGTAAGTGCATGACAAGTATTCTTAGATTACTTTTTAAAGCATTTTTATCACTTCTCCCCATACTTTCCAGTTCCTCTAGGATATTTTCTAAATCTACTTCGGCAAATTTTCCCTGTTTTAATAGGTTGATAGTTGTCTGTAACCACAGATAAAAATCCTGGTCATAAAGGGATGTTATTGCAGTTGTTGTTGATTGAATAGTGGTCATTTTGTTTNNACTCCCTTTCTCTTATCTACATAAGTCTAACAGATTCCATAATTTATCGCTATATATGGTCAAGAAACCCGGTTTCAAACCTGACTCAGTAGCTTAATATTTTGATAAAGTTGATTCAGATATTTTTCAACATCTGGAGGTTTAGCCGTAAACCCAACATAAAAAGATCCCGGTTCCGCCGATTTATCTAGGACTTTTGCATAAATATCATCACTCCATTGGTCTGATTCTAATTTCATATTAATCTTTAAATTAGCTAACGCCCCAGGAATAATATCATTATTAGCTTCTGTAACAATTAAACCGCTTTTTTCCGATAATTCAACTAAACTTCCGATTAAAATGCTATCACTAATATGTTTTCCTTCTAAAATAAAATATTGTAATAAAATTGGAGTAGGAATGGGATAGAAATGTTCTTCTTCCTTAGAGACAAATAAATTATATTTTCCCGCAATTCCGCAGACTTCATAAATTGTAATCGGGTTTTTGACTCCCTTGGGTTGAACTAATTTTTGATTTTCAATTTTAATTAAATCCCTACCCGATTGATTTAATGTCATTTCAGAGATTAAAATTTGCCCTCCGGTTGTATAAGATTCAATCCGATAGGTTAAATTTACTTGATTACCGACAACACCATATTTTGTGCGTTTTACCGACCCAATATTTCCGACTACAACTTCCCCCGTATTAATCCCAATTCCCATATCTAAAGCTGACAAATCCCACTGTTTTAATTGTTCATTAACCTTCTGCATCGCTAATTGCATCGCCACCGCACAAGCAATCGCTCTTTGAGCATCATCTTCTCGCCAGGTTGGAGCGCCAAATAAGACTAAAATTCCATCCCCCATAAATTCATCAATAGTTCCTTGATAGATAGTAATTACATCCGCCATTGAGGACAAATAGAAGTTTAAAATTTTAACCACTTCTTCAGGTTGTAAACGTTCTGAAAGAGCAGTAAATCCGCGTAAATCCGAGGTTAAAATTGTAATTTTTCGGCGTTCTCCTCCAAGTTTTAAACCTTCGGGTTTTTCTAATAAATTAGATACAATTTCAGCACTCAAATAGCGTCCGAAAATATTCCTAATATCCGACGCAGAACGGGCAATATAAGCGGTAATTGCGATCGCTGAACCTGCTAAAGCCAAAAAGGGAGGAACCACCGGAATCCACCATCCTTGGATAAATAAAAGATAGGTACTTCCAAGTAAAATTCCTGTAGCTAAGATGGAAATTAAAACCTGTTTAATAATTAATAATTGCACTTTAGCTGTGGCTCGAAATTTCCAGGTTAAAATTGCTCCTGCTCCTGACCAAATAAATATCCAAATCCATTCTAAAGTATCGGGTAAAGTCTTAATTAATGGACGATTATCTAAGGCTGTACTAATAATTTGACTCGCAATATGAGCATGAACTTCTACCCCAGACATTCTTTTATTGGCGGATAATGTATAGGGAGTTGAGATTAAATCTTTAAAACTTTCGCCGACAGAACCAATTAAAATAATTCGGTTTTTAGCCCAATCTTTAGGAAGTTTATCTGTTAAAATATCTCGAAAAGAAACTATTTCAAAACTCCGATTAGAACCTCGATAATTTAAAAAAACTTGATAACCTCCTGCATCCGCTCGAATATANNTGCCAAGGGTTTAAACACAGTATTGTTAAATTTCCACCAATTATTTGTTCCCTCTACTATTTGGGGTGAAATTCCTTGATTATCTAAATAAAACATCGCTAAAAATAATCCTAAACTGTAAACAGGTTGTTTTTGATTATTTTCAACAACTAATAATGCCCGGCGAATAATATTATCTTCATCTAAAATTAAATCATTAGCTGCAACTCGATTTTTTTCTTTCAAAATTGGAGGTGCAGCAACCGCCTCTAAGGATTGACTTCCAACAACTTTTTCAATTCCTATTAAATTAGGGGTTTCTGCTAAGACTTTAACTAACCGAGCATGACCGGGTTCAAAGGGTAAATCTCGATAAATATCTAACCCGATTGCTGTCGGTTTCATGGCGATTAATTTTTCGATTAATTCGGCATAAATTTGATCAGGAACATAACCTTGACCAATATATTTCATATCCGCTTCATCTAACCCTATAATCGCAATTCTTTCATCTCTGGATTCAAGGGGACGTAGGCGCGTATATTGGTCATAAACTGACCATTCCCCAGATTGCAAAATCCCAGAAAAACGCAGCAAGATTACAAGACCAGCCATCACTGGGGTTGTAATCAAAACACCACGCCACTCCCAGACTAATTGTTTAATTTTTGCCCTCATAGAGCCTATTTTAGTTGTCTGCTCTGATTAATTGCCAGAATTGCTCATGGTTGCTTTCAATGCGAAAGGAGCTTCTATAATTGGTTGTTCAATTTTAATGGAATTCAGTAAATTTTTCCATTCCTGTTGCTGAGAATTTCGCAACTGAGCCACGCTCATTAATGTGTCTTGCCAGATATTTTCACGCGCATAAATTTCTGCTTGTTTTAATAAATCTTTGGTTTGTTCCAGTTCTTTTTTTAGTTGGGTTGTCAGTTCATTTCGCTGAATATAAATTGCTATAACATCCTCTCCAAAATCCGTTGTATTATCATCAGATTCTGATCTTCCTGGGATTTCACAAACAATAGAAACCTGCCATTTATATTGAGTTCCTACTTTTAAAGCTACCGTTTTTGGTAAAGCAATTGGTACAATACTAGGTTGGGTCGGGAGTTGAATCATTGTTTTGTAAACAAGGTTATTTTTTTGATCTATATCTACTAGAGAAAATTCCCCCGTTGATGTCGGTTGGGATTGAGGAATATAGACAAAAAATGTTGGGTTAGGAGAAACTGTTAATGTTTTTTTACTCGGTACTAAAGCGGTCATTTTTGTATTACCTTTCCTACAAGTACCTCCCCTGGTTCCGCCTCCGGCGGTACTTACTGGCCCTTCTCCGTTGGGTGCTGGGGGAAATTTTAAACTGATTTCAATTGGTGAGTTGACCGAGTTTTTAACCAGAGAAGGAACATTCGCTAGACTCGCTGTAACAGGCAACACCAGGCCCAAAATTAGACTCAAATAACTAACAGATTTGATAACCATGAGATTATGCCTCCTTATGCCCATGAAAATGATCATAAGATACACCGTTCAGATTAGAAAACCTGCATCCGATCATGATTTGTTTTAGCACGAAATTAGAAGATTATGGGGACTTATTCCTCTGAGACTGTCTTAGGGGTTAAGAAGTTGCCAATTTCTTGTAACTTTTTAGTCTCAGGAACTAAGGCTAAAATCTATTTGGCTTCTTCTTGGGTAAAGGGTAAATCAAATAAAATACCCAATTCTCTGGCGGAAGGTTCTAAGTCCTGGGGAATTGACTATAAATTAGGAGGCAGATAATCACAAGTCAAAAGGCAAAATAAATGTTTTCCTTTTGACTTGTTTATGATTAAATGATATAATATATAAAAGCAACAAATTGTCCCTGATAATATGACCCAATCTAATCCAGAAGATAATCTAATTATGACTGAATCAACTCATCTTGATGCTGCCCTGATCACTGAACTATATCAACAGGCGATTAAATTTCAGGAAAGTGAGAATTTTGCCGAAGCGATCGCTTGTTACCAAAAACTAATTAATATTGAACCTAAATTACTCTTAGGATATGAAAGGATTGGCAGTCTTTCCCTAAAAACCCAAGAATTTGAACAAGCGATTACAGCTTATCAAAAATTGATTGAATTGAGTCCTAATGAATATTGGGCTTATAATAATTTAGGAGAAGCATTGCTGAAATTACAGCGATGGGAAGAAGCTATTCCTATTTATGAAATAGCAATTCAAATAGACCCGAATTGCTTTTGGGGTTATAATAGTTTAGGGGAATGTTTAACCCAAACTGAACAACTAGAAAAAGCCGTTCCTATTTATCAAAAAGCCATTGAATTAGATCCTAAATTTTGGGGAGTTTATCAAAAATTAGCAGAAGCATTAACCACTTTAGAAAAATGGGAAGAAGCCATCCCCATCTACCGCCAGGCTATTGAATTAAAACCAGACTTTTTTTGGTCGTATGTAAGTTTAGGAAAAGCATTAATTCAGTTAGAAAGATGGGAAGAAGCGATTCCCATTTGTCAACAAGCGATTTCTATTGATCCTAATTTCTTTTGGTCTTATATTAATTTAGCCGATTCCCTATTTAATTTAGAAAGATGGCAAGAAGCTATTGAAGTTTATACCACAGCCAATCAAATTAAATCGGATTTCTTTTGGTCTTATAAAAATTTAGGGGATGGGTTAATTCAATTGCAACGATGGCAAGATGCCATTTCAGTTTATCAACAAGCCCTTGAATTAAATTCAACGGAAGCATCATGTTATTATAACTTAGGTTTAGCTTATCTTAATTTACAACAAAAAACCGATGCAATTAATTGTTTTGAAACCGCTTTAAAACTGCAACCGGGTTATATTTCGGCTCAACAAAAATTAGATGAAATTATCGGAAGTTATTCTGTTATTTACCCTACCTTATCATCGAATCAACTCGAACCAATAGACTGGTTAAAATATTATCCTAAATCGGGACAATCGCCCTCCTATTGTTTACCTAAACCTACTACTTTAGGCAAAAATCCCCAAACTGGAAAATGGCAATTTCCAATTCCCCCCAAGGATTTGATGTTGGTTTTTGCCGAGAATGAAGAATATTATCTCAACTCTGGAAAAACCCAAGTTCAGATAATATTAAGTGTATTACGAGAGTGTGGATATTTTCTCAAAACCGGAAGCCGGATTTTAGATTTTGGTTGTGCATCGGGACGAATTCTTCGAGAATTAGCAGATTTATCGGATATTTGTGAAATTTGGGGAACAGATATTAGTGCCGATTGTATTGCTTGGTGTCAACAAAATATGAGTCCCCCGTTTCATTTTTTTGTCGGGACAACAATGCCCCATTTACCCTTTGAAGACCGTTATTTTGATTTAATTTATGCAGGTTCAGTATTTACCCATATTGATGATTTAGCGGATGCTTGGCTGTTAGAACTCAGACGCATTTTAAAACCTGGAGGACTGGCTTTTATTACAATTCAAGAACGTTATATTTTTGATAAAATTAAAGACTTTCCTGAAATCTGGCTGTCTAATAATAATGTCTGGCCGCAAGAACAAAAATCAGCCTGTATTCAAAACTATTTTGAATATATTAATCAAGATTTTGGGATGTTTACATTAGGACGAGATACCCGTTCTCTGGTTTTCTATGATGTCAATTATTTCCGGGAAAAATGGAAACCATTCTTTGAAGTTTTAGCCATCAAACAAGAAGCATATTATTGGCAAACGGGAGTATTATTAAAACGACTTTAATATTATAAGTAGCTCAACCAAAAAACCCGGTTTCTCAAAGAAAC
>DMPJ01000462.1:0-212 GCA_003456035.1 Planktothrix sp. UBA8402 | reverse complement strand
GCCCGTTGAGCTTCCATTTCTGCCCGTTGGTGTTCAATTTCTGCCCGTTCATTTCCTGTTAATAATAAATTCCCGGCACTATCCCACCAGCGTAACCAAGGCAATTCTACATTTTGATATTCACCTTGCCAAATTCCTAATTCAACGCCGAGACAGGCAATAGGATAGTGTCCTCGTTCATTTTTTGGCAAAGGTTGAAAGTGATTTTCAAC
>DMPJ01000200.1 GCA_003456035.1 Planktothrix sp. UBA8402 | reverse complement strand
AAATCCGTGAAATCCTCTTAAATCCGCGATCCTCATTTCCTTTATTTTAATTAAAGTTATGGTTTCTCAACCTACAACTCTCAACCCAACGGAAATTATCTATCCCGAAACTGATGGAAAACCCATGGCAAATAATACCGAACAATTTAATTGGATTGTGGCAATTGAACAAAATTTAGAATGGTTATTTGCTAATGATCCTAACATCTTTGTAGCAGGTGATTTGTTGTGGTATGCGGTTGAAGGAAATAATAAAATCCGTCAAGCACCCGATGTTATGGTGATATTTGGTGTTCCTAAAGGCGATCGCGGATCTTATATGCAGTGGAGAGAAAATCATATTTCTCCCCAAGTCGCCTTTGAAATTCTTTCCCCTGGAAATACCTTAACGGAAATGAATAAAAAGCAGGTTTTTTATAACCGTTATGGTGTGGAAGAATACTATATTTATGATCCCGATAAAAATGATTTAACGGGTTGGTTACGGGGAGAAAATGGTTTAGAAGTGATTGAAACAATGGAAAATTGGGTCAGTCCTCGTTTGGGAATTCGTTTTAATTGTTCTGAGGAAGAATTACAACTGTATCGTCCCGATGGTCAACCCTTTGTTAGCTATTTAGACATTTCTCAACAACTCAATACCGCATTACAGGAGGTGGAACAAACCCAACAGCGTTTACAAGCAGTTGAACAACAAGCAGAACAGGAACGTCAACGGGCTGAAAGGTTAGCAGAACAGTTGCGATCGCTCGGAATCAACCCAGAATAAAAGATGATCACGGATTTGGATGGATTACACTGATTTCACGGATTTGTAGGGGCGGGTTTTGCTAGATGTTTATTCATTAAAATGAACCCAAATCTTGAGAAACTCGACCCTATTTTTCAATAATCAACAGTTAACAACTCATCATTTTTTCCCCATCCGACTATCTTGAAAAGATGTACCAATACCCTGTAAAAGACCTTTGCCAATTAAACCTAATCCTCGACCGACAACATTAGTTAAAATATAAATAATCGCACTCCCAACAAAGGAAATCGTCGCCCGTAGAGGAGGAGCAACAGCATCGCGGGTTTCTAATATTAATGTTACCGTTAATGGAATTCCAGATAACTTTTCTAATTCATCTCTACGGGGGGAATAAATTACTTGTTTTTGAATTCCTCTTTCTCCTAAAACTAATAGCAAATAGGAACTTTCAAAAATAGCCTTGGGTTCGGCGACATATTGATCCAAACGATATCGCCAGGATAAACTATTTCTAAATTTCTCAATTTCACGGGTCGATAATAAACGCCGATCATAAAATTTGAGTTTGATTTCTTCATAATCTGAAAAATAATTGAGTAAAGGTTGAATGATCCCGTTTGCGACTTGAATTAATAGATTTTGTAATAACGCTTCTGCACGTTCCATAGCGTCTAAAGTTCCAGCCGGACAGGATAAATTATCAATTGTTAAGGGTCTACAAAATAATAAATGCTCAAATAAATCTTTTACTAAAGGGATTTTATTTAAAATATTGTTTTGAATCAAATCAGCATCTTTTAATATAATTGTCACAATTTCAATATTTTGGTTATTCTTAGTCACAGTATAATATTTTCCAAAAAAATCGAAAGTTGCAGATTGCCAAAAGTCTGTAATTAAACTAGGTATTTTTTCAGCTAGTTGTTCATATTGAAGGTCAGACAAGATTAATTCATCTAATAATATTTCTAATTGTTTTAACAATATATACAACAATTCTCGTCTTTTAGATAATCGTAGAATATCAATTTCTAAAGGCATTCCAGTTAAATTGATTAATCCTGATTGCAATTTTATTACTGTTTTATCAAATAAAACTGATTTTAAATTATTAGCTACAATTCCTGAACTTTGCTCATTGGTAGGATTAGAAGTGATAACTAAAGCACTATTTTGATAATTGTTCAGAGGTTCATAATTATCAGAATTAAAATTATCACTAGCAATAGCAGCAGAATCATCAAGATTAGGTGAGGTTTGATCCGATGAAAGTTGACTAACAATCCACTTTGCTGTTAAGAGTTCTCGCCGTTTTCCCGTCAGAATTAACTGATTAATAATCGTGATGGGATCTTGTTGATTGAATTGTTCTATATTCTGTTTAATTTCTTGATTAACTTCCGCGATCGCTTGTTCAATTTGTCGGAGTCCCGGTTGAACTAAAAACCCTTGAATTTTACCCAAAAATGATCCGGTTTTTCGGGATACTATTCCCATAACTGGTTCTCGATTTAATGCAGCCAAAGATTCTAACCAATAGCGTTCTCCCGCGACTAATTGATGAATAATTATCACTAATTCTCTAACTGGAATTCCCTTATTGCAATAACCATCTACCCCAATTTTTTGGGCTGTTAGTAATAAATAGGGTTGTTTAACTGTAGTTAACAACAGAATCGGTATTTGAGGATATTGAGTTTTTAACTGTTGGCAAAAATCCAAAATAGGATAATTTTTAACCGCCGGATTTTCCTTAATTTTTAACCCCAATTCCAAAATAATTAAATCAACAGGATTCTGATCCTCTGAATTAGTCTCAGTTTCTAAAACTCTGAATGCACCTTCTAAATTCCCAACCTCTGCAACCACTTCTAAATCGGAAAATGGCTCTAATGCAGTTCGTAACCCCATCCGAAAAATAGGGTCATCATCAATGATCAAAAGTTGCACAGCAGATGAGGTCATAAAAAATTAAGATTCAGGTTTCGGATGGTGGTCAACTAAATCCACTAAAGTATTAATAATCCGATCCCGTTCCATCGGAATAATTTCCTTGCCTTGCAAAATCTCTTGCATTAATACATAATGGGCTAGGGTGCCAATGATTACCCGTGCCATCGCTTCGGGATCACGAATAGCAATATAGCGCTGAGTTGCTAAATATTCTGTTAAAACTTTAATTCCTGGTTTTCCCAAATGGTGCACAAAGGTTTTAGCTAATTCTGGAAATCGCCCCGACTCCCCAATTACAAGCCGAACAAAAGCTAAATGTTCCTGATCGTCCAAGGAATTATCTAAGATTGTATTAGCTATTTGTCGCACCACAACTGCTGGTTCAGCTTCCATCAATTCGGCTTTGTGGGACTCAACCATAATTTGATATTTTTTCTGGGCTAACCGCTTGACCAGGGCAATAAATAACCCTTCTTTGTCCCCAAAATGGTTATAAACTGTCGCCTTCGACACTCCCGCCGATGCAGCAACCCGATCCATACTGGTTCCCGCATAGCCATGGACTAAAAATTCTTGCAGCGCCCCTTCAAAAATTTGTTCGGCTTTCTCGCAAATACTATCCAACTGGGAGATTTCGTTATGTTCCACTGTGTTCATAAAAAAGTAGATGGGAGATGGGAAAAGAGCTTGTCTTCATTCAGTGTAGAGACTTTGCGGGCAACGTCTCTACACAAATCAAATAGGATTGTTATAAAAATTCCTCCGAATTCCCTACATTGTAGCAATTTTAGCCGATAATCCTCCCTTGGCAATAATTAGAAAATTTTTTCTGGAATTTATTGCCGGGTTTGTGTAGCAATCTTTGATCAACAGTTATCAGTGATCAGTAAACAGTTATCAGTGTAAGAGTTAATAGTTAAATGTTAATTTGTTATTAGACAAAAAAATAAATTTATGAGCAACTTTTTTGGGCAACTCCGACAAAAACTGAGCAAACCTGTACTATTTGGTTTATATGGTGCTATGGGTTGTTTGGGTGCGGCAACAATATTGGGTGAACCGCTATTACAATTAACAAAAATTCCCCCCAAAGTTGATCAATCTCCCTTAGCAATTGTGCTATTAATTGATACTTCTGGCAGCATGAATGACGATGGTAAACTCCGAGAAGTTAAAACAGCGGCTCAAGCCTTTGTAGAAAGGCAAGATTTATCGGAAAATCGTTTAGCTGTATTTGGCTTTGGGAGTAATATTCAGGCTGCTGCTAGTTTAACTGATAATAAACCTACCTTAGAAGCAGCGATCGCCCAAATTGCCGACGGGGGCGGGACTAATATGGATCGGGCTATCCTCGCTGCAACTCAAGAACTCCAGTCCACCTCACAACGGCGCAATATTCTTTTATTTACCGATGGACAACCCGGATATGACGGGGCAAACCTGAATCGGGAAAAGGCAAAAACCTTAGATGCGATGAGAATAGCCGCATCCCAGGATATTAACTTAGTAGCCGTTGCTACAGGAGATGCCGATACCAATTTTCTCGCTAAACTAACAGGCGACCCTGATCGGGTTTTTTATGTGAACTCCGGTGACTTCGATCAAGCCTTCCGACGGGCAGAAAAAGCTATATATAGCAGTCAATTGGTGGAATCAGGCCCAACGGGAAATTATAGCGTTGTTTACTCAGTTTTACGGATAGGCGGATGGACGGCACTTTTGGCCATTGGTACATCCCTGGCCCTAATTGCTGGCCAAAACTACTACCTCCGTCGTCGTCTCCTGACTCCCCAACAGGTGGGTATGGGTGTTGCCGGGGGTTTAATTGCGGGACTGGTGGCCGGAGGAGTAGGTCAACTATTGTTTATTCCCGTTGCTGGTATTCCGATTCTGGCCATTGGTGGCAGAATTATCGGTTGGGCAATTTTAGGCTCGGTGGTCGGTGGAGGAATGTCTTTCTTTGTTCCTAACTT
>DMPJ01000435.1 GCA_003456035.1 Planktothrix sp. UBA8402 | reverse complement strand
ATATATCTGAAAATATTTTTCTGTTTCAGGGGTAGCAAATATGTCTCAATCATTGTATTTAAAACCTTTAGAATGGCGATGCTTAAAAAGGGATTTACAAGATCCCTATTTACCGAAAAAATATCAACAACGGATTCAGATTATCTTGCTTACGGATGAGGGAAAAACTCAGAGCGAAATTTGTCAATTGTTGGGATGTTCAGCAGTAACGGCGAGACGTTGGATGTTAATGACAAAGGAGGGTAAAGCAGAGCAGTGGAATCATCAAACTTTTGGTCGTCCTCAAAAAGTCAATCAGAATTATTTACTGCGTCTGGAAGAATTACTCAAACATAGTCCCAAGGAGTTTGGTTCTAAATCAGAATCTTGGAAAGCGAAAAGTTTAGCTAAACAATTGACTAGAGAATTTGGGATTGAAATTAGCGATCGCCATATTAATCGTTTACTCAAACAACGGGGATTAACTTTAGCTTAATTAACCATAATTTTAATTGAGGATAACCGCTATGAAATGTGATCAACTAATGTGCTATTGGGTGAGAGATTCACAGGATGCTGACCATTATGTTTGTTTAAAGTGTAATCAAGAACGCCATGTTAATCACTCAGCAACACCAGAAACATTTGTGATGTTATTTTTTCTGGGATTATTTTTAACGATATTGCTTCGTGCGCTTTAAGTTTATTCAGGGGGAGTAGTTCAAAAACCCGGTTTCTTAAAGAAACCGGGTTTTTATTACCTAGTGTACTTGAGTCTAAATTATATTAGACATATTTGAAAGCACTACTGCTCAAGCTCAAACTTGTGTTACCTTGAACAGTACCAATCAATTCATCTTTGGAACTAAAGCCAGCAATTCCATCGTTATTGAGGAAAATTTTGGTGTTGGAACCAGAGACATTTAAAACATAATTGCTCGCCGATCCTTTCAGTTGAATTTGATCCTGAGTAGTATTAAAATCGATAATTGAAGCATAATCTGCTTTACCAGGAGTGAGTAAACTACTATCGTTATAGTAGACATTATTACTGTCACCCAGAATAAACTGATCGACTCCTGTTCCTCCGGTTAATTGATCAATTTCTCCCCGCCCAGGAGTACCACTGCTAGTAATAATTGAAGTTGATCCGGAAATCATAGCATTAGCGGTAACACCAATTAAAAGATCGTTTCCTGTACCGCCAATTAAACTATCATTACCAGAACCTCCGGTAAGCATATCGTTACCATCTCCAGCGTCTAATTTATCATTACCAGAACCTCCACTCAGTTGATCAACATCAGAACCTCCTTGGAGAATATCATTACCGGAGTCGCCGTTGAGAATATCGCTACCACTCCCTGCGGATAAAATGTCATTACCAGAACCACCATTGAGAATGTCACCACCACCGAAGGCATTCAGGGTATCATTACCAGAGTTACCATTCAGAATATCTCCACTTTCACTCCCGTTAAGAAGATCATTAGCACTGGTACCATTCAGAATTTTACCTGTTCCTGAATTAATAGGAGAAACGCCGATGCTAATTCCAGGATTAATCACTGTCGTTGGAGAATTAGGAGCGTTCATTGTCATCGTTTGATCAATTGAAGACCCATTGATAGATAAACTATTTGTTTGGGTCATCGTTGCTGATGAAGAAGAACTAATAGTGGATGAAGTTCCACTATTAGGAGCGTTCATTACCATCGTTTGATTAATTGAAGACCCAGATGAAAACCAATTAGAGCCGAAGGAAATATCCATAATATTCTCCTATGTTGTTAGGCTATCAAGACCTAATGAGGGTAAAAAATAAGTCTAAATAAATAGATTATTACCCATCATAAGACCTTGAGTAGATTTTTGGATTTCAAGCTTTTTCAAGAGCTTTGATTATTAATTTCGCACATATTTATGAATAGATCAATAGATTTAAACTCGCTTAAAAGACCTGAAATTATCAAGAATATTAGTTTGTTTTTAATCTGTTTTCAGAGAAGATATCGTTAAATATTAATTGCATCTATTATTTTTAAATCTGGTTTCAATAAATCAAGACAAAATATGTATTTTTGAGGCCATCAGAGACTTAGGGAATTGCAGAAAATTCAGGGTAGGGGCGGGTTCTGAAAAAATCTTCAATTCCCACCAATAACTTAAGTAAACCCGCCCCAGAAAGACAGGGCGGGTTTAGGAAGGTTGTGATTGAGAATTCAAGATTTATTCAGAACCCGCCCCTACAGTAAACCCGCCCCAGAAAGACAGGGCGGGTTTAGGAAGGTTGTTGTTGAGAATTCAGGATTCATTTAGAACCCGCCCCTACAGTTATAATGTTTATGGTGATTAGGGAAATAATTTTTACAGAATGAAGTGGGATAGACTATTTTAGTTGTCCCAATCTTCTTGAGAACGTTTCGGTCTTCTACCCTGACGAATTTGTTTTAACATCTCCTCTACTTGTTTAACGTTTAAACAGCCTAATTCTTTGCCAACGAAAACTGCTAATTCCTGATGTTGCTGGGAAACTTCAGATTGTTTAAAACCTAAATCTTTAGCAATTTCTGTTTGTTTTTTGTTATCTGCTAATTCTTGCCGGATGTAAAGATACTTTTTTTTGGGATATTGTTGATCTATAGAAATATTAGACATAAGATTCCTCCGGGTTGGACTCATAAAAAGTGGTGTATTCCTGAAAAACCTATTCAAAAATTTCAGACTGGGTAAAACTTGTGTATGAATATTTTTTACAGGGGGATTGTGTGCAAGGGTTAAAAACTAACTATTACCAGCAAATCATAGATTTTTCTTCAAATCTACTCCACACTGTTGATAACTTTTTACCCTGGTGCCATACTTGACATTTCTTGATTTTATTGAAGTTCTGATTTTTGTTAAAATAAGTTTAAATTTTCGATATCTTTGGGCTTTTTAGGTATGATAGATGATTCACAATAGATAAATCATTTATCTATATTCTATCTGGACGGTTGAAAATATGATTAACCCAGAAGTTCCGTTTCTGAAAATTCAATACCCTGATGGTCGGGAGCAGAATTATCCCCTAGTCTCTAAAACAGAAGAAACTATTATTAAAATTGGTCGTTTAGATCATAATGATATTGTTCTTCAACCTGATCCTGAAGAACGGGTTTCCAGAACCCATTGTTATATCCTTCAAAAAGGAAACCAAGGCTTTTGGTGGGTTGTTGATGAAGGTAGTGCTAATGGAACTTGGATCAGACATCCTGGGGGATCGGATCAGGATGTCCGACTACAAGGAGATAAAGGGGTTCGCCTTTACCATGAAGCTCTGATTTTGATCTATAGATCATCAGAAAATTCACCTTTTAAATTAACATTTTGGGATGAAAAAGATTCTACTAAAAAGCCTCAACCTGAGTCTTTTTTGGAATATAATCTGAGTCAAAGCAAGTTGTTTGTCGTTACGGGAGATAACCGCTACCAAATCAAATTAACACCTTTACAACGGAAAATGGTTGATTATATGGCTGAACAAAATCATCAGAATCAGGGTGAACCTACTTTGTGTCAACATTCCGATTTAATTCAAGCTATTTGGGGAGATGATCTAACTAAAACTAATGGTGATGTTGCTAATTTAATTTGTCGATTACAAAAAGAAATTACTGATAATCACAACAATATTAATAACGTTTTTGAGACGCTCAGAAATGAGGGTTATGTTTTCAATGTTAAACTGGTTTACTAGGGCATCTAAAGTTTATTAATTTTTATTAAAAACAGATTGTTTCCTAGAAATTAAGAGGATAAAATTGATCTACAAGAGAAAATTGCCGGGGTGGGTTTTGTCAGAATTTGGGATGACCACCAATAACTGTTATTAACCCGCCCTCTGGATCAATTTTCGGCTTGAGAATCAAACAGTCTTTTTGTCTGAAGGGGAAAAGCGATCGCTCATTTCTCTGTAATTATTTTCAATAACCAGGGGATATCTGTTATGAATGATCAACAGGATGATGATAGCAATAATTCTGGGTTGGGTGATACCAATAAGGAAGATACAGAAAAAATACATCAAAACTTTGGAATGGAGAGGAAAAATCAAGAGGATAATCCGTTTTACTGGCAACCTGGTCACAGGTTAAACGATAACCCAGAGTACGAAATTGAAAAAAGTCTAAAAGCAGGAGGCTTTGGTATAACCTATCTGGCTAAAGATGAAAAAGGCAAGATTTGTGTAATCAAGATTCTCAAAGAATATTCCTCAGAAAAATTTATTTCTAAAAAACAACAAAGGGATTTACGTCAAGAGGGTATAAGACTAGCAAACTGTCGCCATCCCCATATTGTGAAAGTTAATGACATCCTTTTTGAAGGAGGAAAACCTTGCCTAGTAATGGAATATATTCCAGGGGATAATTTATGTCAAATAGTAAATAAACAGGGAATTCTTTCCGAGAAAGAGGCGATCTATTACATTAGACAAATTGGTAAAGCACTAATACATATTCACCAACTTGATCCACCTGTATACCATCGAGACGTAAAGCCAGCAAACATTATCATTCGTAGCGATACATCTCAAGCTGTATTAATTGATTTTGGAATTGCGCGGGAATGTTATCCGGGTGAACCGATAGATTTAACAGCTTTTAGTTCATTTGGTTATACACCTATTGAGCAGCATCGTAGAGATTCTCAACAAGGGCCTTATACAGAGGTTCATGCCTTAGCTGGAACTTTATACTTTCTGTTAACTGGAACACAGCCAGAAGATTCTATAGCAAGAGCAGACTGTGTTCTTAAGGGGGAAAAAGACCCGTTAAAATCGCCAAAAGGGTTAAATCCAAAGGTTAGCAATGCTGTTGATATAGCAATTCTAAAAGGCATGGCTATTTCTTGCACATCTCGACCTCAATCTGTGCAAGAATGGTTAGATTTACTACCTAAACCAGAAAGCAAGAAGACAGCCAAATCTTCTCCATCTCAACACAATCCTCCTCAACGTTCCCGACCTGCACCTGTGCCTCCTCCGATACCGAATCCTCCTGTAATTCAACCGGAAAAACTGCCATCTTCTCCTGTAACGGATTGGGGTTTATACGTCAGAACAGCATTGATGGGGGCAGGGGTTTGGTTAATTGCGATCGCTCTTTTTTACAGCCCATCAATTGCTAATAAAGGAGCTTTGATAGCGGTTGGAATTATTTTATGGGGAATTTCACTTTTCTGGAAAAATCATTCATCTTTGGGACAAAAAATACTCCAACACATTTTTTCCCTACTTTCCAGTTGCCTGATTTACTTGTTTTTGAATTTTCTGAAACTGGAAGCAAGTTCAATTATTTTTTTAGCCCCCATCTCCGCTATTTTAGCAATGACGATGATGGCAATGGCTGAATTATTTATCACTTCAGATTCAGAAGAATCTTAGAAAGCAAGGCTAGGAATTGTCTTCACAAACAACTCTGAACCCAATGCGATTACTTTTGACTTTTTTCCACATCCATTCTCTGGCAGCACTGCGACATTTTGAGGGAAAACTATGCCAAGCCCCACCTCTAATCACTGCTTTCTCCGTCTCCCCAGTCGTCCAAGACATTCCATCTCTAGGAGCGTCAATATAGTTAGAATGCCAAGAGTCACTACACCACTCCCACACATTCCCGTGCATATCTTGTAAACCAAACTGATTGGCTGGTAATTTTCCCACTGGAGTTGTTTGTCCTTTGTATACTCGATCAATTTGGTTTGGTTTATACTTATAATTGGTATCATAGTTAGCATCAAGATCATCAACAAAATAAAACGGGGTTTGAGTGCCAGCACGACAGGCATATTCCCACTCAGATTCACTCGGTAAACGATATTTTCTTCCAGTTTTCTGACTTAATACCTCACAAAACTTGTTAGCATCATTCCAAGATACGGTTTCTACTGGTAAATCCCTTTCACCTTCAAAAGTTGATGGGTTATTTCCCATAACAGCTTCCCATTGTTCCTGTGTAATTGGATGACGACTCATATAAAATGGCTTCGCAAATGTCACCACAAATTGGGGTTGTTCGCTTTCTTGGTGTCCATTTTCTTCAGGGGGAGAACCCATTGTAAAATTACCTCTGCGAATTTTTAGTAATTGCAATAATGGAGTCCCGTTTAGGTTTTCAGGATAAATATCATACACTATTGAAACCGGCTCTTTGTCTGTGGCAGTTTTAATTGACTCTGGCTTCGGAATAAACTCTTTAGGCACTGATGGGGGTACAGAGTTCGATGTCCCTGAAGTATTGCCTTGAAACTTGGTCAATATTTTTGGTATGATGGCTATAGCAACCATCCCCATCAATGTAGCCAATCCACCAATAATGATTAAAAATTCTTTGCGGTTGAAAAGTTTTTTAGACATCCTCAAATTCCCAAAATCTATGTTTAAATTTTTTCCGAATCAACGTCAATTAAAGGTCTATTTAGTATTATTCTTGGCAATATTTATTTTAACAGCGAGTTGTAATCTAGTCAAAACAACCTCAACTCCTTGTAACAAAATAGCCATTTTGCTACCGGAGACTGGCCCTGCACAGCGCTGGGAAGGGTCAGATCGTCGAGAATTAGAGCATAAAATTGCCAAAAAACTGATTGATCATGTAGATGATCTCATGCTGCTCTATTTTAATGCTGACCGTAATTTCGATAAAGGTAATAAGATGGATCTGAAGCAAGTTAAACAAGCAGAACGTGCTTTTGAACAAGGAGTGTGTTTATTAATTGTAGGGCCAGTAGATGAAACGGCAACACAAATTGTACAGATAGCGAGGCAGAAAAACAAACCAGTCATTGCTTATGATCGGGTTATTCAGGATGAAAATAAACAGAATTTTGCCGACTATTTCGTTTCTTTTGACACGACCGAGGTGGGTCGCTTGCAAGCTAAGTATATTGCTACTGAATTAGACCGAGGTATGCAGAGTAAATATCAGTTTAAATCCAAGGATAATCTGTATGTCATGATTAATGGTTCTGAAAACGATCATAATACAAAGTTGTTAAAACAAGGCTTTGATCAAAGTTTAACAACTAAGATTGAAGCTGAAGTTCTTAAACC
>DMPJ01000444.1 GCA_003456035.1 Planktothrix sp. UBA8402 | reverse complement strand
TCAAAAACGCCGGAGAGTTTGGCAACTCCAGCAGCAGAAACCGGGTTTCTTCGAGAAACCCGGTTTCTAAAATTGTTTTAAATATTTTTGTCGCCATTCGGCATCAATTTTACGATTTGTTGGTATTTCTAAGATTCTAATTCCTGTTTTTGGGAGAGAATTTAACCGTTGTTTAAACTGTTCCCAAGATTCAATTTTTTCATAATTAATATTATAGGTAGCTGCTAATTGAGCAAAGTTAATATTTTGAGGGGTAGCAAAATAATCTTCAAAGGGAGGATCAAATTGAGAAATGGGTAACATTTCAAAAATTCCTCCGCCATTATTATTAATTAAAATAATGGTTAAATGTCCGATTAATTGATTTCTAAGTAAAAATCCATTAGTGTCATGAAGTAAGGCTAAATCTCCTGTTAATAAGATACTGCTTTGCTGATGATGGGCAATTCCCAACGCTGTTGATAAGGTTCCATCAATGCCATTTGCACCTCGATTAAAAAAGGGTTGAATGTTTAAATTATTAGGACACCAAAAAATTTCTACATCTCTAACTGGCATACTATTAGCAATAAAAATCGGTGTATTTTTAGGTAGAATTTGAGGCAATAACCAAGCAACTTTAGGTTCTATTAATGATTGAATTTGGTTTAATTTTTTATCAATATTATTTCTGGATTTAGCTTCTAATTCATACCAAAAATTACAATATAACTTAGATATATCTAAATTAATTGGTTCTGAATTTTCGACTTGATCAATTTGTTTTGATAGTTGTTCTATTGATATCCTGATATGGGTGGTTTTTCCATGTAATCCATCTAAGTTTTGATAACTAGGATCTAGGATAAAATAATCGGGTTGTTGTTTCTCTAACCAATTTCTTAGGGTTTTACTGGTGGGTAAATCTCCAATTAAAATCACAACTTGAGGCGCGAGTTTTTCTGCTAAAGTTGGATTTCTCAGAATTAAATCATAAGTTGAAATTAAATAGGGATTGAGATTAGCATAATTCCTAACGGGGGATAATCCCTCGGCTAAAACGGGATAATTTAAGTGTTCAGAAAGTTGGGCGATCGCTTGACAATAAACCTCTGAATTTTGAGGTTGAGCCACACCAGCAATGATAATTCCTTGAGGATAATTATACCATAGTTTCAAATAATTAGATAGATCAAAATTAGAGGAAATTTGAGTTTTTGCTAGATTTATTTTAGCGAAAAAATCATCAGGAAATATGGCTTTTAATGCTTCTGTTTCTGGCTGATAGACGGGATATAAAGGATCACGAAAGGGAATATTAAGATGAACAACGCCGGAAATAGGAAATTGCGATCGCTCCCAAGCATAAATTAATGTTTGTCGCAAATAACCTAACAATCCTAAATCCAAACTAGGGATGCTTAATTCTGTTTGAAAGTTAGGATAATTCCCATATAATTTAACTTGATCAATGGTTTGTCCAGCATGACAATCTCTTAACTCCGGGGGGCGATCTGCGGTTAAAATTAATAGCGGAACTCGGCTTTCTTTAGCTTCTATAATAGCGGGATAAAAATTAGCTCCTGCGGTTCCTGAAGTACAAACTAAAACTGTAGGTAAACCCGATTTTTTGGCAATTCCTAAAGCAAAAAAAGAAGCTGAACGTTCATCTAAAATTGGGATGGTTTCAATGCTAGAATGTTGAGCAAAAGCAATAGTTAAAGGGGTAGAACGGGAACCAGGACAAAGAATAGCAGTTTTTAATCCTAATTTGGCCAAAGTTTCCACTAATACAGAAGCCCAAACTGTGTTAATATTACGGAAGTCAATCATTTTATCTCAATTAATTTTAAGTTTAATTTAACTAAGGAACTCAACCATGTCTTTTGTAGGTTTACATATTCATAGTGATTATAGTTTACTCGATGGTGCATCTCAATTACCGCAATTAATTGACCGAGCATTAGAGTTAGGAATGCCAGCGATCGCTATCACCGATCACGGCGTTATGTATGGGGCAATTGAGTTAATTAAAACCTGCCGAAATAAAGGAATAAAACCCATTATTGGCAATGAGATGTATGTGATTAATGGTGATGTTAAAGTTCAGGATGAGAAGAATAAGAAACGAAGAAAATATCATCAAGTGGTCTTAGCTAAAAATAGCCAAGGTTATAAAAACTTAGTTAAATTAACCACTATTTCACACTTGCAAGGGTTTCAAGGAAAAGGCATTTTTGCACGTCCCTGTATCAATAAAGAACTATTAGAACAATATCACGAAGGGTTAATTGTTACCAGTGCTTGTTTAGGAGGAGAAATTCCCCAAGCAATTTTACAAGGGCGTTATGATGTGGCGCGGGAAGTCGCTCAATGGTATCAAAGGGTATTTGGAGAGGATTTTTATTTAGAAATTCAAGATCATGGTTCTCCAGAAGATCGGATGGTGAACGTTGAAATTGTTAAAATTAGTCGAGAATTAAACATTAAAATTGTCGCTACAAATGATTCCCATTTTATCTCCTGTAATGATGTGGAAGCCCATGATGCTTTACTTTGTATTAATACTCAAAAATTAATTAGTGAAGAAAAAAGAATGCGCTATAGCGGTACAGAATATTTAAAATCGGCTGAAGAAATGGCGCAATTATTTCGGGATCATTTATCGGATGATATCATTCAAGAAGCGATTAATAATACCGTAGAAGTTGCGAATAAAGTTGAACCCTATAAGGGGATTTTAGGAGAACCTCGCATCCCTGACTATCCTATTCCTGCTGACCATACGGCGGATACTTACTTAGAAGAAGTTACTTGGAAAGGGTTATTAGAAAGAATGAATGCTAAGAGTAGAAGCGAGATTAAACCTGTCTATAAAGAGCGCTTAGAATATGAACTTAAAATGATGCAACAGATGGGTTTTTCGACTTACTTTTTAGTGGTTTGGGATTATATTAAATTTGCCAGAGATCACAATATTGCCGTCGGGCCAGGACGGGGTTCGGCGGCGGGATCATTAGTAGCTTATGCCCTAAAAATTACCAATATTGATCCAGTTTATCATGGTTTATTATTTGAAAGATTTTTAAATCCTGAACGGAAATCTATGCCTGATATTGATACGGATTTCTGTATTGAAAGGCGAGATGAAATGATTAAATATGTCACGGATAAATATGGAGCGGATAAGGTGGCTCAAATTATTACTTTTAACCGCATGACTTCTAAAGCCGTGTTAAAAGATGTCGCCAGGGTGTTAGGAATTTCCTATAAAAATTCGGATAAAATGGCAAAATTAATTCCGGTTTCACGGGGAAAACCCACCCGTTTGCCCGTGATGATTTCCGATCAAAGTCCAGTGCCGGAATTCAAAGAGGCTTATGATAATGAAGATGTTGCTATTCATAATGATGCCGGGGATGAAGTTGGAACAATTAAAGTTAAACAATGGTTAGATATGGCAATTCGGATTGAAGGTACGAATAAAACCTTCGGAGTTCATGCGGCGGGTGTGGTGATTTCTAAACAGTCTTTAGACGAAATTGTTCCCCTACAACGCAATAATGATGGGGCGGTAATTACTCAATATTATATGGAGGATTTAGAGGCAGTTGGATTGTTAAAAATGGATTTTTTAGGGTTAAGAAATTTAACCATGATTCAAAAAGCTGTTAATTATATTGAAGAAATATATGGCTATAAAATTGATCCCGAAAAACTTCCTTCTGATATTGAAAGAAAAGCCCAAGATGCCTATAAAACCCATAAAAAGTTACCTGAAGATGTGCAGAAAACTTATAAATTACTGGAAAAAGGGGATTTAGATGGCATCTTTCAGTTAGAATCTTCTGGGATGATAGATATTGTTAAAAAACTCAAACCTTCCTGTTTAGATGATATTTCTTCTATTTTAGCGCTGTATCGTCCTGGGCCGTTAGATGCGGGTTTAATTCCCCAATTTATTGATCGTAAACATGGACGGGATGAAATTAGATATGATCATCCCCTGTTAGAACCAATTTTAAAAGAAACCTATGGAATTTTATGTTTTCAAGAACAAATTATGAGATTAGCTCAAGATTTAGCGGGCTATTCTTTAGGTCAAGCGGATTTATTACGCCGCGCAATGGGAAAGAAAAAAGCCGAAGAAATGAATAAGCAACGGGAGACATTTATTGATGGGGCAACTAAAAATGGAGTTCAGCAAAAAATCGCGGAAAAATTGTTTGAACAGATGCTTCAATTCGCGGAATATTGTTTAAGTTATGATACAGAAATTTTGACTGTTGAATATGGATTAATACCCATCGGTAAAATTGTTGAGGAAAAAATAGAATGTACAGTTTATACTGTTAATAATAATGGTTATGTCTATACTCAACCGATTGCTCAATGGCATAATCGAGGAGAACAAGAAGTTTTTGAATATTTCCTGGAAGATGGTTCGATTATTCGAGCAACAAAAGATCATAAATTTATGACTGTTGATGGTCAAATGTTACCTATTGATAAAATTTTTGAAAATGGGTTAGAATTAAAACAGATTAACTCTACTCATAGTGAATAAATATGAATTTTTTTAACTATAAACAATTAAATCCTGATCAAAAACAGCAGATTATTGCTGTTTTTAATCAGGGGATGGAGTGTCGCTCAATTCCTGGCTATTTAGGAGTGAGTGAAAGGGCAGTTGCTAGAGTTTTGAAAGAAGCAGGAGTTAATACAAAGCGGAGAAACCGCTACACTTTAAATGAAAGTTATTTTGATGTAATTGACTCTCAACATAAAGCTTATTTGTTAGGACTCATTGCTGCTGATGGTTGTGTAACAGCTAGTAATTATGTTGCATTTGAGTCGGTTGATCCAGAACTCACAGAACTTCTTAAAACAGAACTTCAATACTCTGGTAAAATTAGAATCATTCAACCTCAAAATTATGCTCCTCATCACCGAATTAACTTTTCATCTCAAAGGATGGCTCATGCTTTATATAATTATGGGATTCAACCAGGACGAACTTTTTCGGGTGTATACTATTTCCCTGAAGATCAGTATTTAGGAGCTTATATTTTAGGATATTTTGATGGTGATGGTTGTGCTTATGTTAACTTGGGTAGGAGTGGCGGGTTAGTTGCTATAGTAGGTTCTTTTGAATTTGCTTGTGAGCTTGCAAGACGACTAGGGATGGGTTCAGTATCAGAACATCACTTGAGGAAAGTTTATTATTGGAGAATCTATAGTCGTCAACACATAAAAATATTCTATAATTTAATCTATCAATATCCCAATTTGGGACTTCAACGTAAGAAGTTGAAAATTGAGCAAATTTTAGGGAGTTATAAAAATGGTTAAAATTATTAGTCGAAAATCTTTAGGAAACCAACCTGTTTATGATATTGGCGTACAAGAAGATCATAACTTTGTTCTCAACAACGGTTTAGTGGCTTCTAATTGCTTTAATAAATCCCATTCAATGGCTTATGCCTATGTCACCTATGAAACCGCTTATTTAAAAGCAAATTATCCCGTTGAATATATGGCGGCTTTATTAAGTGCAAATAGTGGGGATACGGATAAAATTCAAAAATATATTGAATCTTGTCAAAAATCTCTAGGAATTAAGGTTATAGCGCCAGATATTAATCTTTCGGGTATGGATTTTACTCCATCGGATCAGAGTATTATTTTCGGACTTTCTGCGATTAAAAATGTCGGGGAAGGTGCTATTGAACATTTATTAGAAATCCGTCAACAAGGGGGGGAATTTAAGAGTTTTCCCGATTTATGCGATCGCATTAACTTACAAATGGTTAATAGTCGCGCCTTAGAAGCATTAATTAAATGTGGAGCTTTAGATAAACTTAACCCCAACCGTCGCCAAGCTATTGATCATTTAGATAAATTAATTTCTTGGGCGCAAAGTAAAGCCAAAGATAGAGCCGTTGGTCAACAAAGTATATTCGATATTTTAGGAGGTGGAACAAATACAAAAAATACCCATGAAGATGCACCAAAACCAGCAAAACTTGAGGATTTTAAAGTTCAAGAAAAACTACAATTTGAAAAAGAATTACTGGGATTTTATGTTTCTGAACATCCTTTAAAATCCATCTTAAGATCGATTTCTGTAGATGAAAGAGTGACTTTAGCAGAATTAACGGATAAAAAATCTAAAGCTAAAGTAGTTGTTGTAATTACTGCTATTAAACTACATACCACCAAAAAAGGTGACCGGATGGCATTTTTACAAATTGAAGATTTAACCGGACAAATGGAAGCAATTATTTTTCCTAAAACCTATCAAGAAATCAAGACTTTTCCGAAGGAAAATGATGTGGTTTTAATCACGGGTAAAACTGACAAACAGGAAGATAAACTTCAGCTTATTATTGATGAGTTACAATCGGCGGATACTCTCCCTCGGATTGATAAAATCCCCGCTCTTTTATTAGAAGATTCGGAAATAGAGGAATCAAATTCAATGGTACTTTTACACCTAAAACTTGAGGAAATTTATGATTTATCCAANNCAAACTCCAAAAACTTCATGCACTCCTGAAAGAACAATCATCTGGTAATCAACAACAGGCTAATATTCCCATTGTTGCTACGGTGAAGGGAGAATTTAAGCATAATTATAAAGGGATTTGTTTAGGTCGTGATTTCTGGATACAAAACGCTGAAGCAACTCTTACTTCCTTAAAATCTGCTGGATTTGATGCTGAAATTAAACCTAAATCAGAGCTATTAATGTCAATTCAAGCCTAAAATCAGCCCCCCCTGTAGAGACGTTGCANNTGATCCCCCCTAACCCCCCTGTAGAGACGTTGCATGCAACGTCTCTACAGGGGGAATTTGTTTTTTAAAACTTATCTAAAAAATGTTGAGGAAATTGTTGTTTTAAAGCGATAAAAACCGGACAGGCTTTTTGTTCTTGCTGATTTTCAGGTTTATGCCAACTGTAGGGAGAAAAACGCGACGCAGACATCCATAAAAAACGTTTAGCTCTGGTCATAGCGACATAGAGTAATCGGTATTCCTCTGCGGTTTTTAAATCCTTTGCTTGCTCCCAAGCGGTAGCTACATCGGGAATTAATTCTTGTCCGTGAGATGCGGCTCGAATTTGAGCGCGTGCGACTTCAGAAAGGGTTAATTCTCCTAAAAATTTGGTTTGGGATAAAACTCGTAAACTCCCCGGAATTGCAGACTCTTGTAAAAAGGGAATAAACACATAATCCCAATCTAATCCTTTAGCTTTGTGCATGGTAATTAATGTTAATTGACCTTCCCGGGTGTAGGGACTTTCTTTAGAGGTTTCTTCGTCATCAATATCAACGGGTTCAAACTTTTCTGAACTAACAATATCGTTTAAAACATCTAAAATTGTTCCCATTGAATGATTACCAGAGGTTTTTTGACCAATGCGTTCTGCTAATTTATCAGCCGTGGCTAATTCCGTTTTTTCGTATTGCAAGGATAGGGCTAAAAAGGAGATTAATTGATAGGGAGGAAGTTCTAAACGCGCTTGCAATAATTGACAACAAAAATAACGACATTGGCGAATTTCTTTTGATTGTGGGGGGTCAAGGGGTCCGGGATAAAGAAATTCTTCGGGATGAATTGCAATTTTATTATAATCTAAATTAGGAATTAAATTGCGATCGCCTAATACTTTTAATGCTAATTTTAAATAATCCGGTGAATGGGGACGATCTAAAAATTGTAATAAAGATAAAATTTCTGCCGGAATTTTTGAATTTCGCGCCTGTTGGGAAGCATCATAAATCCTAATTTTAGTTTTAAAGGATTCGGGGATTTTAATGTTATATAATTGGGGATTATTGAAAACATTAGATCTAAACTCTCCTTGTTTATTCTCTCTCAGTAAAATTGCAAAATTACCTTGAGGATCGTCTTCAATAATATTAACAATTTTTTGAACAATTAACTCAA
>DMPJ01000502.1 GCA_003456035.1 Planktothrix sp. UBA8402 | reverse complement strand
ATTAACTTTGGTAATAACCAATCTGGCACGATCACAGGTTTAAAGTTTAATGATACCAACTCCAATGCTTTGTTAGATGCGGGTGAAACCCCCTTACAGGGGTGGACGATTTTTATTGATGCCAACGGCAATGGCACGCTTGACGCCACAGAAGCAACTGCCGTTACAGGCGCGAATGGTCGCTACACCTTTGCGAATGTTCCTGCCGGGAATTATACCCTGCGGGAAGTTCAGCAAACAGGATGGACACAAACGACCCCTAACCCTGGCTCCGTTGGCATCAGTGGCGGTACGAATGCTGTTGTCAACTTTGGCAACCGTCAATTCGGTTCCATTAGTGGCATCAAGTTTAATGACACCAATGCCAATGCCTTGTTAGATGCCGGGGAAACTCCTTTACAGGGGTGGACAATTTACATTGATAGTAATGGTAACGGCGCTCTTGATACCACAGAACCCACAACTGTAACAGGTGCTAATGGCAGTTACACTTTTACTAATGTTCCTCCAGGTAATTATGTATTGCGGGAAGTTCAACAAGCAGGATGGGTTCAAACTGTTCCCCCAGCAAATGCTTAATCAGAATTAGGAAAATTAAAAACCCTAATTTCTCTGTAGGGGGCGATGGACACCTCTCCCCTACATTTTTTGTAGGGTGCGTAAGCGATCAGCGCACGCACCATTTCACCGAATAATTTAATTACGAATTACGAATTACGAATTACGAATCGGTAATGGTTAATCGGTAATGGTTAATCGGTAATAGAAAGAGTTTACCTCCCCTGCTCCATCTGCCTCCCCTGCTCCCCTGCTCCCCTGCTATATTGATCATCAATGCTCAACAGCTTAAAATAATATTTTAGCAGCTTCTTTAATTCTAACAATCGGTTCAACAGAACGGGGAAGATTTGGTAAAATAATTAAAGTTTGATCTGGAAATTGAGCAGTTACTAATTCCTGTCCCATTTCAAAACGATTCTGAACAATATAGCGTTGATAAATTCCCTTTTTTTTCAAAGATTCCGTTAACCTTTGTGCTTCTGCAACAATAGCAACTTGACCTTGAACTACTCCAATAAATTCAGTATAATTAGGATCTTGAAGTTTTTTCTGGGCTTTAACAACCCGTTGACGTAAACTTCTTAAACGGCCCATAAATTCAGTTCTTCCTAACACATTCTGATATTTAATCCAAAGTTTAAAAATCCACGCTAACCATTCACTCATCGCCGTTGGCATTTCCAAAAACCGTAATAAATGACCCGTAGGAGCCGTATCTAAAATAATTAAATCTAGTTGATTACTTTCTAATAAATCCATCACCTCAACTAAGGATAACATTTCATCAATTCCGGGTAAAGATTGAGACACAATTCGTCGCCAGGCTTCCGGGCCATAAGCTAATTTTAACATGGCATTGGGATCATCCTTCTCTCCACTCATCATTTCTGCTAGTTCCCAAAGATAGTCTTCTCGAAACTGATTTAAAACTTGATCAGCGTCTATTTCTTGACCCAATAAATTAGGAGTAATAGCAATAGGTTCATGGCTTAATTTTAACCCAAAAGCATCTCCTAAAGAATGAGCAGGATCAATAGAAACCATCTGAATTTTTTTATCAGTATATTGTTTTGCTGTTTCCCATCCAATAGCAGCAGCAACGGTTGTTTTACCCACACCGCCTTTCCCACCGACAATAATTAATCGTCTATTTTCATTGATAAAATCACTAAATTTAGCTAAAGGTGTAGAAAATTCTAAGGGTTGAGGGGGAATAAAAGTTTGATCTTCTAAATATAATTCTTCCGATAATGTTAAGGGTTGTAGTTGAGAAAATAGGGTTTCTAGGGCAATAGTTCCCAAGGGTTCTTTGGAGAGTTCAGGAATAGTAAAAATCGGATGATTTTCAGCAATATCTTGAAATTGTTTCAGAAGTTTTTGCTGTTCTTGATAACGATCTAAATTTTGACTTTGGGAAACAATATGATTAATTAATAAACCACCAACGGGAATATTTAAACCTTGGAGAGCGTCTAAAAATCTTTGGGTTTCTAGCCAACTCATAGGTTCAGGAATTGCTACCACAAAACAAGCGGTTTTTTCTTGATCCTGAAGTCGATATCTTCCCGAAGAAAGTTCCTCTTGCATTTCTTCTAAAAAAACATCTGCTTGATCCGATTGATAACGACCTGTAAAAGATTGACTAATGGTGCGGTGTTTTTCTTGAAATAAGGTTAAAGATGCTAATAAATTATCTAAAAAATCCATTAACTCTAAAAGGTTTAACGCATGACCACTAGGAGCCATATCTACCACTACCCGATCCACAATTTGGTCGTGAAATAACCGTTGAATTTCTAATAATCCCATTAATTCATCAATTCCCGGCCAATCTAAATCCCAAACCGGAGTTAAATCTTCCCCTTCTACAAAACTACCCCTTTCTACTAATAATTCCAAAACCGAACCATAACGATTTTTGAACGCTGTTAATAATTTTTCCGCTTCTATTGCCCGAACTTTTAAATTGGGGAAATTTTCAATGACTTCAGCCTGATCTGTAACCGCAATTTGTAAAACATCCCCCAAGGAAGGGGCGGGATCAGTGGAAAGAAGTAAAATTTGTTGATCAGGAAATTGTTTCGCCCACCGGAGGGCAAACCCACAGGAAAGAGTAGTTTTTCCCACACCCCCTTTTCCGCTAAATAATGCTAGAGTAAGAGTATTAGAATTAAACATCAAATTTGTGCCAAGTTAATCAAAATTTGCTATATTTATACTCTAACCTGACCGAACTCCCTTGAACCAATACCGAAAGAGATTTTGGCCTTGAAACCCTAAAGCCTTCCTTGTGTCAGTTGCGAAAGTGTTATACCCGTGATTAGAAAGTCTAGGCATCGATCTGCGGTGACAACGACTGTTGAACCGCCTAGAATAGACACCTAGGACTAACTCAACAATCTTGATATCCCATCAGTTGGAATCAACTTATAATTTAACTGCCACAAAATCAAGTATAAAACCGTCGTTAGTTTTAGATAATTAAAAAGTGAGAGCAATCAGTACAATCACTAACTTAGAAATCAATTAGGAGCTAAATATTATGTTGACCAACCCCAGAAAAAAATACACTTTGATCATGGCATTATCCTTAATGGGTGTGATCAATGCCACCCCTAGTTTTGCCGGATCACAAGGGATTTCGAGAGTTGAACCCTTGAGTCCTGCGTCAGTACAGCCCCGTACCCCCAATCATAAATCCTTATGGACTCACCCACAACAAAGACGCACATCTGAATGTTACGACAATGGTTTATGTTATAGAACCGAACGGGTAACAGCAGAATAGAGTATGGCTTTGAGTTATGATGGGGGTAGGAACG
Source organism: Planktothrix sp. UBA8402 (assembly GCA_003456035.1). Classification (GTDB taxonomy): domain Bacteria; phylum Cyanobacteriota; class Cyanobacteriia; order Cyanobacteriales; family Microcoleaceae; genus Planktothrix. Next base: position 5,313 of record DMPJ01000502.1, on the reverse strand, counting down.
GAGTTAAAGTTAAACAGCCGATTTTCAAATCAACCGTCGGATGATCACCAGTGTCAAGGAGATTCATAAGGATGGAACTTTATCGCGTAAACGATCACGTCAGCCATAATCCTCAGCAAATTCATACCCTTACTAGAGCGTTAACGAAAATGCAAGGGAGTTTTTCGTTGTTATTGTTGCGCTGCAATTATGAAAGTTTACGCGAACAAATGGTCGCCGAACTGAAGCAAAAATGTTCCCTAAACATAGTCGAATTTAGGTTAGCTCCTGGGGTTCAAACCTTATATGGTTCGATTAAAGCAGAACTAGAGCCTAATTATCCTTCGGTTTTAATGGTTTTTGGTTTGGAGTCCGTTGTTGCTATTGATGAAGTTTTGCATTCTGCTAATTTGGTTAGGGAAGCCTTTCGTAATTTTCCCTTTCCTTTAGTATTATGGATTAATGATAAATTGTGGAAAAAACTTAATCGCAATGCTCCTGATTTTACCAGTTGGGCAACAACTTATGAATTTTTACTCAGTTCTGATCAATTAATTAATTTTTTAGAGGAAAAAGTATCGTTAGTTTTTACCAAAGTTTTAGAAGCAGGTGCAGAAAGATTTTTACCCAATGCTAGTATTTTAGGCCTAGAATCAGGAACCGAACTTGAAGCAGCCTATCAAGATTTAAAAAAGCAAGAAATTGCGATAGATCCCGTTTTAGAAGCCAAGTTAAAATGGCTTTATGGTCGCTATTTTTATGCTAATCAACAGGTGACTCTAGCCTTACAACAATATCAACAATCCTTAAGATTTTGGCAACAACAATCACCTAGTAGCTTCACTACAGATAATTCTAATGTTTTATTATGGGAAGGATTAATATTATTTCATATTGGCTTGTGTTGGTGTTATTTAGGTGAACAACATCGTGACTCGAATGGTGATCGAGAATGGAGACAAGCTGGTGTTTTTCTCCAACAGTCTATAGAAAAGTTTGAAACTGCCCAACGTCAAGATTTAGTTGCCAAGTTTTTAAATAAAATTGGAGAAGTTTTTATTCATTTAAGTGATTGGAAAAGTCTCCGAGAACTGGGTTTAAAAGGTCGCAAATTACATCAGAAATTGGGGAATAGTTTCCTAATTCCACTAGCCCAGGATTATGGATTTTTAGCAAATGTTGCTTTACAGGATCAGGATTGGCAAAATGCTAAAGAATTAGCTAATGTTGCTTTAGAAACTCTGATTTTGGTCGCCAAGGAAAATCCCGATCATCCCCGGATTGATCAATTAGAGGGGTTTTTCTTATATATATTAGCACAAGCGTTAGAAAAGCAGGGATTAAAATGGGCTGCAATTGAAAAATTAGAATTAGCAGCCGAAACAATTAAAACAACGCTTTTAACCGTGAATTTGATTTGGTTGTATCTGCAAATTTTGAAGATGCTAAACCGCCTTTATTTTGGATTGGGAGATTATCAAGAAGCCTTTAAAATTAAAGAAGAATATCGCAATCAATCTAGTGCTTATGGATATAATGCCTTTGTGGGAGCCGGACGATTACAACCTCGCAAACAAGCTCTGACTTCTACTTTAGATCCTAGTGAAATCAATGCTAATTTTACTGATGAAATCACCGCATCAGGACGGGAAGAAGCTATTAAGCATCTGTTACAACGGATGGCGAGTAGTTATCATAAATTAACGGTAATTTATGGTCAATCTGGGGTAGGAAAAAGCTCGATTTTGGGTGCCGGATTAGTTCCAGCTTTACAACAAAAAATTATTGATGCTCGCATTAGCTTTCCGATCGTAATTAAAACCTATAATTGTTTTGTTATTGAGTTAGAACAAAAACTTATCGCGGATTTAGATGGATTGCACGGATTTCACGGATTATCTGTGCAATCTGCGGAGTCTATTCAAGTCGGGGTTAAAAATTTAGATAGTGACTTAGATCGGTCACTCACCGAAGAACCAGAAAATCAAGATTATACTGAGAATTTAATTAGAGTAATTGAACAACTCAAGGAAAATGGTAGACAAAATTTATTGACTGTTTTGATTTTTGATCAATTTGAAGAATTATTTTTTGTTCAATCTATTAAATTGCGAAGGCTGTTTTTTGAGTTTTTACAGGATGTCTTAAATTTACCTTTTGTAAAAATTGTTATTTCATTGCGAGAAGATTATTTACACTATTTACTAGAAGGAACCCGCCAGGTTGATTTAGAAGCAATTAATAATGATATTTTAAGTAAAGATATTATATTTTATTTAGGAAATTTTAGTAAAAAAGAAGCCCATAATGTGATCAAAAGTTTAACAGATCGCGCCCATTTTTATTTAGAAGATACCTTAATTCAAGCCTTGGTTCAGGATTTAGCAGGAGAAGCTGGAGAAGTTCGTCCTATTGAATTGCAGGTTGTGGGGACTCAATTACAAGCGGAAAATATTACCACTTTAGAAGCATATCAAAAACAAGGCCCTAAACAAAAGTTAGTCGAGCGGTTTTTAGAAGAAGTAATCCAAGATTGTGGCCCAGAAAATGAGGCAACATCTCGTTTAGTTTTATATGCGTTGACTGATGAAAATGATACTCGTCCTTTAAAAACACGGATGGAATTAGCCGAGGAGTTAAAACAAAAATTAAAGCAAGAGCAGGTTTTAAATCCTTTAGATATCATCCTTTATATTTTAGAAAAGTCGGGNNGATTAGTCTATCGAGATATTGGATCTACAGGAGAGTTTTATCAACTGGTGCATGATTACTTGGCGGGATTTATTCGCCGACAAAATAGAAACGAACAAGAAGAAGTAATTACAAAATTACAACAAGAAAAAGCCCAACTGATTCAAGAGAAAGAAATGGGTCAAAAACTATCAGAAGAACAGGAAAAACGCCACCAAGCGGAAGCAAAAAATCGTCGTTTAGAACGATTAATGGGATTGATTATGGGAACAGTTGTGATTGGTTTTGCTGCTACCTTTTATATTAATGGGCAAAATCAGGTTAAGGCTAGAATTCAGGCTTTAACTTATGCTAAAAATGCCTTATTATTAGCGGATCAGCAAGATCAATTAGGGGTATTAAAAACTACTGTGCAGATTGGTCAAAATACTTTAAAAACCAAAGCTTCGGAAGCCACAAAAACAGAAATTGCCCAGGGGTTAATGCAAATGATTTCGGGAATTCAAGAACGAAATCGTTTAGAAGGTCATACAGCAACAATTTTANNTTAGTCCCGATGGTAAACAAATTGCCACAGCTAGTAGTGATCGGACGCTGAAAATTTGGAGTATTGAGGGTAAATTATTAAGCGAGTCTTCCCAATTTCTCCATGAAAGTCCGATTAAAAGTGTTCGTTATAGTCCCGATGGGAAAATAATTGCTACCGCCACAGCTAGTGTCAATAATCCTAATCAAAATCAAGTCCTATTATGGACAACAACGGGAATCCCTATTCCCCATAGTCCGATCAGACATCAGGAAGTTATTAATAGTATTAGTTTTAGTCCTGATGGCAAAAAAATAATTACTTCTAGTAATGATAAAACTATTAAGTTATGGGAGATAGACGGAACCTTAATTGGTGAATTTAAAGGTCATAAGGATCGAATTTTTGATGCCGAATTGAGTCCTGATGGGGAAAAAATTGCTAGTTGTAGCAAAGATGGAGAAATTAAAATTTGGTCGCTTGATGGCAGATTAATTCGCACGATTAAAGCCCATAATCAAGCCGTTTATGATCTCGATTTTAGTCCCGATGGTAAACAAATTGTTTCCGCCAGTGGCGATCGCACCCTCAAACTCTGGGATACAGAAACGGGTAAGGAAATTAACTTCCCGATCAAGGGTCATAACGATGATGTTTTAACGGTCAATTTTAGTCCTGATGGTAATTTTTTAATCAGTGGTAGTCGCGATCGCACCCTCAAACTCTGGAATTTGAACGGGGTATTACTCAAAACCTTTATCGGACATCGAGATAGTATTTGGGGTGTGGAATTTAGTCCCGATGGTCAAACCCTAGTGTCTGTTAGTGCTGATACTACGGCTCGGATTTGGGATCGGAATCGAGATCCATTGAATACGACCTTACTTGCCCATAAATCTGGGGTGTGGAGCGTGAGTTTTAGTCCCGATGGTCAAACCCTAGCCACCGCCAGTGATGATCAAACCGTGAAATTATGGGGTCGTAAACAACATCAGGAATACACCTCAGAACCTTCTTCTATCCTACGGCATCCTAGCGAGGTCAGTTGGGTAATATTCAGTCCTAATGGTGAAGAAATTGCCACCGCTAGTGACGATAAAATGGTGCGACTCTGGACAAAAAATGGTCAGTTATTGCAATCACTCGACGGTCATACTAAAGAAATTAAGGCCGTGACCTTTAGCCCTGATGGTCAAACCTTAGCCAGCGCCAGTGCAGATAAAACCGTTAAACTTTGGGACAAAAAAGGGAAATTGATTACTACTTTAGTTCATAAAGATTCGGTTTGGGATGTGCGCTTTAGTCCCAATGGTAATACTTTGGCTACGTCTGCACGTTCGATCAAAAGTCCGCACGCGCTTACAAGTAACGGTATTACATTATGGACAAAACCGGGCAAACAATGGCAACCAATTTTGGAATTACCATCGGAAAATAGTGTGGGGAATTTAGCTTTTTTAGGCAATTCTCAAGAGATTGCTGTTGCTGAAAATGATATTGTCAGACTTTGGAAGGTTGAGGGGGAAAAACCCCGCGCTTCCTGTCCTTTAACACATAATGCCAGGGTACAAAGTTTAAGTTATGATTCCCACCGAGCAATTTTAGCAACCGCTAGTGATGATAAAAAAGTCAGGCTGTGGCGAATTAATGATGGTCTTTGGTACACGTCAGATTGTGATCGGGTTCAGCCTTTAATTGTTTTACAACAGGATGATTTTGTGAATAGTATTAGTTTTAGTCCAGGAAATAGAGGAATTCTGGCTATTGCTAAGGATAATGGGACGGTGATTCTCTGGAGTTTAGCAAATTTAGACTTAAATCACCAGATGCAACAGAGTTGTGCCTGGCTTCACGACTATCTCACCACTAACCCTACACAATTGCATGGACATAACGGGGATTTATGTGATTGGTGATTAAGGTGTCAAACCTAATATTTTTAACAGGAGTTGTTGTTCTTTCAAACCAACTTGGATGCGACCACTTTCCACATCACGCACCCAGCTTTGACTTTTGCCGACAGATTTGGCGAGATCCCTCTGACTGATTTTTCGGCTTTTTCTAGCGGCGAGGATCTGAGATCCTGATAAGAGGGCAGGGGGAGCAGGGGGAGCAGG
>DMPJ01000194.1 GCA_003456035.1 Planktothrix sp. UBA8402 | reverse complement strand
AAGATAGGGCTTCTCCACCACAAAATATTCGCTTTAAACAACGACAACTTTCTAAGTTTGGTTGTTGTAAAAAAACTCGCAACATTGAGGGGACAAAACCGATGTGGGTGACTTGTTGCCGGGCAATCAAATTAATTAAGTAAGCTATATCTTTATGACCTTCAGGTTTAGCCATCACTAGAGTAGTACCAGATATTAAAGACCAGAATATTTCCCAGACTGAAGGATCAAAACTAAAAGGAGTTAATTGTAGGATGCGATCTTCTCGTGTGAGTGGGTAAGCATCAATCATTCGCCATAAATTATTACAAATACCCCGATGAAGATTCATCACGCCCTTGGGTTTTCCGGTCGAACCAGAAGTATAAATAACATAAGCTAAATTTTCCGAGGTTACTGCATTGCTCGGATTTTCTTGGCTATAGTTTGCTATGATTTGCCAATCACTATCTAAACATAGCAACTCGGCTTGATTTGGGGGTAAAAATTGTACTAAAGACTGCTGGGTTAATAAGATGGAACAGCAGGAATCAGATATCATATAAGCCAAACGTGCTGCTGGATAATTAGGATCTAAAGGTACATAAGCTCCCCCAGCTTTTAGAATCCCTAATATTCCGATGATCATTTCCAGGGAACGTTCAATAAAAATTCCCACTAATACTTCTTTATTTACCCCTTTTTCTTGTAAATAATTTGCTAATTGGTTCGCCTGCTTATTTAACTGTTGGTAGGTCAATTTTTGATCTTCAAAGATTACTGCTATGGCGTTGGGGTTAAGTTTTACTTGTTCTTCAAATAGTTGATGTAAACATTTATCTTGAGGATATTCAGCCTGAGTATTGTTCCAATCTATTAGTAATTGATCACGTTCTTCAGGAGTTAGTAAATTAATTTGTGATAATTGAATATCAGGATTTTCAATTACTGTTTGAATAATTTGTAAAAAGTGACCGCTCATTCTAGCGATTGTTTCAGGTCGAAATAAATCGGGTTCGTATTCTATGGCTAATCTGAGATTATTGCCATCTTCAAAGAAACTCCAAGTCAAATCAAATTGGGCAGTTCGTGGTTTTAGGGGATATTCTTGATGTTTAATTCCAGGAATTTCCATCACTGTTTTGCTTTCTTTACTAAGCATTGAAAACATGACATCAAACAACGGATTTCTTAATAAATCCCGTTCTAAATTGAGAGCGGATACTAATTTATCAAAAGGATAATTACCATATTCATAAGCATCGAGACAGGTATTAGTTACTTCTGTTAATACTTGTTTAAAAGTTCCCGATTCTGGGAGTAAAGTTCTTAAAGCTAAGGTATTAACATAAAATCCTATTTGGTTTTCTAAATCTGGATGATTTCGTCCAGAAATAGGGATACCAATAACTAAATCAGGCTGTCCTGTGTAACGGTAGAGTAATATTTTAAATAAGGTTAGCAAGGTAATAAATAGAGTTGTCTGATTTTTGGCGGCAAAACTGCGTAATTGTTCACTCAAACTCTGACTAAAATGATAGGTATATGCAGCTGCTTGAGAAGATTTTAATTGAGGTCTAGGGAAGTCAGTGGGTAAGTTCAGGATGGGGGGATGTTCCGCAAAAAGATCGCACCAATAATTATGTTGTTCTCTAACTTCTTCACTTTCTAACCACTGATTTTGCCATGCAGTGTAATCTTTATACTGCAATTCTAGCGGAGGTAATACAGCATTTTTTTGTTGAATATCAGCAAAGTATAAAGTCACGAACTCTTTAAATATAATCTCAAGTGATCTCGCATCACCAATAATATGATGTATTGTTAAACCAAATAGAAATTCCTCCGATTTAATCTGGACTAATAAAACTCGCATTAGAGGTAATTTATCTAAATCAAACCTTGCATTAGCTGATTCCTGAATCAAAGTATCAGCTAAAATTTCAGCATCTTTTTGTCCTCTTAAATCTCTAAAAATGACTAACTGTTCTTGAGCAATACTTTTATGGACAATTTGCTGAATATTTCCAGCTAAACTGGCAAAAGTAGTCCGCAAAATTTCGTGGCGATTAACAATTTCTTGAAAAGATTCTGTCAATATCGAAACATTTAAGTTGCCCTGTATTCTGATAGCTAGTCTAATATTATAAGCACTGGAATATTCATTGATATGGTGCAAAATCCACAGCCGTCTTTGGCCGTGAGATACGTCATAATATTGTTGCTTTGCTAGGGGGTTAATTGAGTTAGATTGTTGTAAGTTGCTCATTTTGTTTGCTGTGATTGAATTGTTAAAATTTGCTTTTTTTTTAAAACATCAGTTAATAGTGTCTGATAAATTGATCATTTTGTTTGTCGTGATTGAATTAAAATCGCTTGTTCTTTTAATATATTATGAGTGAAAATTTCGCGTAATCGTAGTGAAACCCCAAACTGATTACGGATTTGGGACACTAATCGCATGGCTTTTAAACTATTTCCTCCGAGTTCAAAAAATGACTGATTATTGTCACTCACTTCTACCTCTAATAATTCACCCCAAACCGATGCTAATAAAGCCTCTTGTTGATTAAACCCAGTGGGTTGACTAATTGATTGGGTAATATTTCCTTCGGGTTTTGGTAAGGCTAGGCGATGAATTTTGCCATTAGGTAACAACGGAAAAGATTCTAATTGCATTAAAAAAGTTGGCTGCATATAAGTCGGTAACACTTGTTTTAGTTTTTGGCTAATTTGTTCACGATTTACAGTATTATTGCCTTGATAATAGGCAATTACTGTTACTAATTCTTCTTTTTTATCCGCGATTACCAGTGCTTTTTTGACACCATCAATGGCGGNNACACCCTCAATGGCGGTAACTGCATCTTCAATTTCTCCTAACTCAATCCTTACCCCATTCAATTTTATTTGGTTATCACTACGTCGTCCTATTACTTCTAAAGTCAGGTCGGGTAGCAATCGTCCCAAGTCTCCGGTACGATAAACTAAATCATTCCCATTATTCAAAGGATTGGCAACAAAAACTGAATTTGTTAAGATTTCATCTTGATAATAACCTTTGGTTAAATAAGGCGATTTGACAAAAATTTCTCCAACTTCTCCTATAGCACAGGGACGATTTCCGTCAATAACTGCGAATGCAGTATCGGGCAATGTTTTGCCCCCAGGTACTCGCGCATAAGAAATATGATTGGGTTTTGGTATTCGATGAAAATGTTTAATAAAAGTTGTTTCACTGGCTCCATAAATATTGACAAATTCTGTTTGATTACCAAAAACTTCATGCCATTCACACAATTCTTTAACAAATAATGGTTCTCCTCCTAACACTAATACCTGTAAATTTTTGAGCAATTGATTAGCATTAGGTAAATTACGACCAATATTTAAAAATAGACGCATTACCGATGGTACAGTGTGCAGTAAGTTAATCTGCCATTCTCCCAACCGTAGCAGCAAACGCTCCAAATCTTCGCGGTCTATACTATCAGGAATATAAAGAGTTCCTCCTGAACATAAAGTTACGAGAGTTTCTCTCAGATAAGGATCAAAGTTAATTTGAGCTATCTGCAAACAACGCCAGTTATGGTTAATTCCAAATTCAATTTTTTCCCAATTTATGAAGTGACGTAAGCTGCCATGACTTCCTAAGATGGCTTTAGGTTCACCCGTTGAACCTGAAGTAAATATGATATAGTTAGAATCATCAGCATCAGGCATTAATAAAGCTTTTCTATTATTGTTTTCTACGATAGGAAACTCTTGATAATTTGTGCCATTCCATTGATAATATTGATAAATTTCTTGATGATTAACAACTAATAAATGAGGCGGTTTTGCTAATACTAATAGTCGAGGTTTAATCATCTCTAAATTTTCTGCGGCTATCAGGATTATGGCGGGGGAGGTTTTAATAATCATGCGTTGCCAGCGTTCTTCTGGTTCATCTAAACGCAGAGGTAAATAAATTCCTCCCGCTTTAAATACCGCCAGCATTGCTATTACCTGACGGTAATCTCCTTCGAGGATGACACCGCAAATACTATTCTTTTGTATACCTAAATCTTTTAAAATATAAGCCCAAGAGTCAGTCAGTTTATCTAATTCCTGATAGCTAAATTTGCCCCCAGGATAAACAATTGATATTTGCTCAGGTGTGGCTTTTACTTGTTCAGTAAAATCATGGATAACGGTACGGGTTTCTAAGCAAGGAATTGGATTAATAAAACTTTCGACAAAATTCGTTTCTGCTGCTGATAAAAGAGAAATTTCACCAACAGGTTGCTGGGGATTTACTAACATCTCAGTTAGCAATTTATCGAAATGAACCAGACATTTTTCCATTCTATCATTTTGGAATAGGTCTGTGTTGTAAATCAAATCTAACCTGATATTTTCATTATCTTCAATAAAAACAAAAGATAGATCAAATTTGCTGGTAGGTGTTAGGGAATCCAGAGATTTTATTTGTACTTTTTCTAGGGCTACAGATTGACCAAAATTTTGCAGTAAGACCAATACATCAAATAATGGTGTCCGGTTAATTTCCCTGGAAATTGCTAATTCTTCTACTAAAATATCAAAGGGATAATCACTATGTTCAAATGCTTGGGTGACAGTTTGACGGACTTGGGCAAGACAATTTTTATAGCCTTGTTTTGGTTCAATTTGGTCACGAATAACCAGGGTATTAAGAAATAAACCGATTAAAGATTGCAGTTGAGGATGATTGCGAGTGGCAATTTCTGTACCAATTGTAATGTCATTTTGACCACTGTAGCGATAAAGTAATATTTTTACGGCTGCTACCAGTGCCATAAACAAAGTGCTTTCTGTTTGTTGACAAATATTTCTTAATTTAGAGATAATTTCTGGTCTAAATATCCAGCTTAAATGTGAACCATTGAAAGTCTTGATTGCAGGTCGCTGGAAGTCTGTTGGTAAATGAACCCTGGGAATTTGCCCATTGTCTAGTTTTTGCCGCCAGTAATCTAGGTTTTTTCTATAATCTTGACTGCTTAAAATATTGGCTTGCCATGCTGCATATTCTTTGTATTGTATAGGCAATTTATCTAAGTTTGGTTGTAAACCTTTAACAAAGTAATTGTAATATTTTAAGCATTCTTGAGCTAATAAATTCATTGACCAACCATCACAAATAATATGATGGATTTCTAGCAATAGAATATATTCCTGGTCTGACAATTTATAAATATTAGACCGCAATAATAGGCCGTTTTCTAAATCGAAAGGCTTTCTCTGTTGTTGAATATTTTCTAAGATGTGACTTTCAGCATTAGGTTCGTTAGTCCAATCTTGAATTTCAACTTTAAAAGGAGAATTTGCTATAATTTTTTGCCTGGGTTCACCATTAACTAATACAAAGGATGTCCGTAGAGATTCATGGCGAGAAATCAAAAACTGCATGGCTTTTTCAAAAGCATTTAGATCAAAATCTCCTTCTATTTTGAGGGTAGAAATAATATGATAAGCGACATTATTTATATCCATTTGTTGCAGGACAAAAAAGCGTCTTTGTGCATGAGATGTTATGTAGGTTTCTTGTTCAGATAAAAGAGGGATTTTAGTGATAAAGATAGGAGAAGAAGCAGTTAATAACTCTGCCTGTTCTGCAATTGTTGGATGGGAAAATACTTGCTGGATTTGCAGAGGAAGTTCTAGTTTTTCCTGAATTTTACTAACTAGAGAAATTGCTTTCAGGCTATGACCTCCCAAATCAAAAAAGTTGTCATTGACTCCAATTTTTGATATCTGTAGAATTCCTTGCCAAATATCTGCCAAGATGGTTTCGGTTTGATTGCGTGGGGCTAAATACGGTGATTCAACTATTGATGTTTCATCGGGTTTCGGTAATTTTTTAATCTCTATCTTACCATTAATATTTAACGGAAAATCCGACAGAATAACAAAGGCTGAAGGGATCATGTAACCTGGCAATTTCTGTTGTAAGAAACGGCGAAGATCACCGGGGCTTAATGACTGATGTTTCCCCACTATATAAGCAACTAACCTTTGGTTTTCATTAGTATCTTCTCGCAGAATAATAATGGTTTGTTCGACTTGGGGATGGGTGGCTAAAAGTGATTCGATTTCTCCTAATTCAATCCGTAAACCTCGCAGTTTGACTTGATTATCAATCCGACCAAGATATTCAATATTCCCATCGGGTAGATAACGAGCTAAATCTCCAGTTTTATACAATTTGCCTTTACCAAAAGGGTTGAAAATGAATTTTTGGGCAGTTAATTCGGGTTGGTTAAGATAACCTCTAGCTAAAGAAATACCCCCAATATGTAGTTCTCCAGCACTGCCAATGGGAACGGGTTTTAGATCGGAATTGAGAATATAAATTTGGGTATTGGCAATGGGGCGACCAATAGGAATTATTTGATAATTAGACTCAGGTGTACACTGAAAGTAAGTGGCATAAACCGCCGTTTCCGTTGGCCCGTAAAGATTATATAATTCACAGTTTAATCGCTCAAAGAAGCGTTGCTTTAGTTCAGAAGATAGGGCTTCTCCACCACAAA
>DMPJ01000161.1 GCA_003456035.1 Planktothrix sp. UBA8402 | reverse complement strand
TAAGCGAAGCGCACGCACCAAAATATTGTTAATAAATAAAAGATGGTGCGTGCGGCGGATTATTAATTATTGGATTTCCCGATCAATTAATTGCGCCTTACGCACCCTACAATTAGGCTCCGACGGCTTCTTTTGCCGCATACATTACTTCTAGGGAAATTTCGTTTAAACCTCGTTCACGGGCAAATTTTTCGGTATTGCGTTTAACTTTACCGCGTACAAACCCAGGAACTTTATTGAGTTCGGTTTGAGCTTCTTTTGTCCAATTCAAATCAGAACCCGCCGAAATTCCTTTGGTAATTACTTCTTTGGTATCGTGTCCGCCGAATATTTCTAAGAGGTGATCTTCCATTCCCAAAGTAAAGGAATTATAGATTAAATCGGTAATTTGATTAGTTCCTTCATATCCTAAAAATGGTTTATAACCAATAGGGAAATTCTGAATATGAATCGGGGATGCAATCACACCGCAGGGAATATCTAAACGTTTCCCAACATGGCGTTCCATTTGGGTTCCAAAAATAGCAGAAGGTTCAATTCTGGCAATCATATCTCCGATTTGACCGTTATCTTCACTAATCAGAACTTCATCACAATATTCACTCACTTGTTCCTTAAACCAATCGCCATCATATTTGCAATAGGTTCCGGCACAAACGACATGAATTCCCATTTCCCGCGCCAGAATTTTTGTCATCGCGGCGGCGTGGGTATTATCCCCAAAGACAACGGCTTTTTTTCCGGTTAAATTCTGACAGTCAATGGAACGAGAAAACCAAGCAGCTTGAGACACATACAGAGTTTGATTATCAATATATTCACTATAATCAACATTAGCGCCTTGAGCATTAATTACTTGTTGAATTTTGCGAATACAACGGGCGGTTTCAACCACTCCCATCGGCGTAATATCAACTACAGGTGTCCCGAATTCTGCTTCTAAATACTTTGCCGCCATTAACCCTAATTCTCGATAGGGAACCAGGTTAAACCAAGCGCGAGGCAGGTTTTTTAAGTTGTAAACTGACGCTCCTTCGGGAATCACTTCATTGATTTCAATTCCTAAATCTACCATTAACCGTTTTAACTCAGTACAGTCATGATGGTTATGGAAACCGAGGGTAGAGATTCCAATAATATTAACCGAAGGTTTTTCAGTTTTTCCTGACGGGATATCTCCTTTTTTCTTGGCTTTTTCAATATAAAACTGAACCACTTGTTGTAACGTCCGGTCAGCAGCTTGTAGTTCATTAAACCGATAATGATTGACGTCTGCTAACATGACATCGCCTTTAGAATCGAGTTGCGCGCGTTCAACAAAATTGTGTAAATCTTCTTGTAAAATACTAGAAGTACAGGTTGGAGTTAATAGAATTAAATCGGGATGTTCTTCTCGATCTTTTCTAATAATATTATCAACTACTTTTTCTTGAGAACCCCGGGCTAAAACGTTACGATCTACGACACTCGCGGTGACAGGTGTGTAGTTCCGTTCTCGTTCTAACATAGAGCGCATCACGTTAAAATAATCATCTCCTAAAGGGGCGTGCATGATGGCGTGAACGTTTTTAAAAGAACTCGCAATACGAAGGGTGCCAATATGGGCAGGGCCAGCATACATCCAATAAGCCAATTTCATAGCGTGTTTCTCCGTTGATAGGTGATCAGGATAGCTTGTTTTATGTTCTCAGAAATTGTGCCAATCGCTAGTAGTATTTATACGCAGCGATCGCACCCAGAAACCGGGTTTCTTAATTCATTTTGACACTAAAACAATAATAACATTGTTTAATTGCAATGATTCTTAAATTTTGAGCAATATTTTGTTAAATTAAATAGAAATGTTAAGTTCAATCCCAAAGACTTGACATATAATTAAAAGTATGATTTGAGTTATTTTCTATTCAGGTAAAAATGCGAACATCAGAAGATTGGGAATGGTTAGCGGCGAGTTCTGAATATTTAGCCGCGATCGCAATTCAAGAGTTATTAGAGGAGCAAAAATTAATGGAAGCTGGAGCCGGGTTAGCGGTTTTAATTGAGTCTATGGGAAAATCCAAGAAATTAGCTTTAAAAAGTCAATTAACCCGGTTAATGATGCACATTATCAAATGGAAATGTCAACCAGAAAAACGGACTTCCAGTTGGGAAACTACAATTATTTCCGCTAGAGATGAAATTGCCGATATTCAGGAGGAAGTTCCCAGTTTAAATCGAAATTACCTAGAATCAATTTGGGAAACTTCTTTTAAAAAAGCAGTCAGACAAGCGGAAAGTGAAATGGGAAAGAGATGTCAATTAATAGCTTTATCTTGGCAAGAAGTATTCGAGGAAGAATATACTTTATTTGATGATAATTAAACTCAGGAGTTATTATGAAAACGGCAGAAGATTGGGAATGGTTAGCGGCGAGTTCTGAATATTTAGCCGCGATCGCAATTCAAGAGTTATTACAGGAGCAAAAATTAATGGAAGCTGGAGCCGGGTTAGCGGTTTTAATTGAGTCTATGGGAAAATCCAAGAAATTAGCTTTAAAAAGTCAATTAACCCGGTTAATGATGCACGTTATTAAATGGAAATATCAACCGGAAAAACGTAGTGGAAGTTGGTCTATTAGCATTCGTTCAGCACGTCAAGAAATTGCTGATATTCAAGACGAAGTTCCGAGTTTAAATCGAAATTTTATTGATTCAATTTGGGAACAATGTTTTCAACGGGCGATTAAAGATGCTGAGGATGAAATGGGCAAAAAATGCTCATTAATATCTTTATCTTGGCAAGATGTATTTGAGGAAGAATACACTTTATTTGATGATAATTAAACGTAGTGCGAGCGTCCTCGCTCGCTAACTTTACTACTATGATCATCCCGCGCTAACTTTACTACTATGATCATCCCGCGCTAAGTTTTTAAGCACTTAAACCAGATAACCTAGCGAGCGAGGACGCTCGCACTGCGGGAATTTAACGATTTTGGAATAGAGAATTTAGATGCTTAACAGCTTATCTAATAAAACCTTATCTTTCATAAAGTTCCTCTCTATTGAATTTATAGTTATCAGGGAGAATCAAAGAATGTTGAGCTACAAACTCAAAAAATCTTTGCTTTTTGACTGCAATTTCATCCGTTTCTACAAGAATAACTTTAAAACTTTTTCCTTCCCATTCATCACTTAATTTTTCAGAGAGGATCAAATTACCATTATTACAAGTTGCTTGGATAACTTTGTACATTTTAGCGATGATCTCCTTTTGTATTAAATATTTTTAGCAATTATAACCAATAGGAGCAATTTTTGCCAACTATTTTTAAGCAGTAAAAAGCGATCGCAACTTAACACCCGTTGTTGGGCTTTAGCCCTCTATTCCAGCTAAGAGTTACGCAAGATAGTTAACTTATCGAAGGGTTTTCTAACTGTTATTCTATAAATTATTAGATGGTGCGTGCGCGGAGCTTACGCACCCTACGGTTATTCTGATAATGATAATAATTCGGAAACAGTTACAAACCGATAGCCACGTTTTTGTAACTCAGGAATTATAATTTTTAACGCTTCTATGGTTTTAGAACGATTTCCGCCGCCATCGTGCATTAACACAATATCCCCTGGACGGGCTTGATTTAAGACCCGATTTGCTAATACGGTCGCCGTTGGTTGTTGGAAGTCTTTTGTATCAATAGACCACATAATAATCGCATAGTTTTTACTGCGGGCATAGTCGGCAACGCCATTATCTAAAATTCCCCCAGGAGGCCGAAATAACCGGGTTTTTAACCCGGTCATTAACTGTAATTTTGCCGATGTATTTTCAATTTCGGCTTTAGCTTTTTGCAATTCCATTTTGGGATAAGAATGCGTCCAACTATGATTCCCAACGGCGTGACCTTCCTGAACAACTTGCTTGATAATGTCAGGATATAACGGTAAATTTTGACCTAAAATAAAGAAGGTGGCTTTAACATTAAATTCTCTTAAAACTGTTAATACCTTGGGTGTTTCCGGCCAGGGGCCATCATCAAAGGTTAAAGCAATAACTTTTTCTTGATTTCGAGGCGAAACATTATGAACGGTTTTGCCTTTATAGCGTTCTGGAATTAAAGAATAATAGGGTTTTTCTGGTTTGTTTAAATTGGGTGGGGGAAAAGGTTTTCTAGGAATAAAAGAGTCTGGTTTTCCTAATGGTGGAATTGTGGGATCTTCTATCCCATTTTCAGCAGAATTAATCGGTTGTGTGAGCACCGAATTTTCAGCTTGCAGTCCAACAATAGGCAAGGATACAGCCACTTGTCCGTGATTAAAACTTAATACAAAGATTCCACTTACACCACTTAGTAGAATCTGTGACAACCTTTTGAAATTTTGGGAACCAGTCATTGATTTTAAGCGTCAAGATAATCTGATTATAGATTACAAGACTTTCCCTTTAACTCCCGTAAATCTTGACTAAATACGAGAATGTTCTTGATCGGAAACAATTTCGGCTTTGTTGGGTGTTAATGCGATCGCAAATAAAAATGATACTAACGGCCCGACAATGAAAATTGCTAATTCTAATCCAGTCATAGTCTACCCCCTGTGGGTTGCGGTGTGGATTTACCCCTCGAATGCAGAGTTAATTGTTAGTCCGATTTCTGACTAATCTTGGCTAAAAACCCGCTTCCGCATCAGAGAACGTGCTGATCATACCCTTGATATTCTCTAATATACTCTAATCATCATCATGCAGTATCTATTGATCTTCTGATCGGTATTAATTTCACTAAATCTTTAAATTCAGATCATAAACCTTTGCCAAGTCTAAACTTTATTCATAAATCTTTACACAAATTACTGGGCTATATTAACTGATAACTGATAATGCGGATNNATGCGGATACTTGATAACTGATTATGGCCCCCCAAATATGGCGGCTTCGAGATCTCGACGAGAAAGGGAATATTTAAAGGAACGTTGAATGTCTTGACCGTTGGTTACAGCACCAGTATAACGCACTGTAATTTGGTCAACTTCTAACCACAAATCTGCTTTCCAATTTGGGTTTTCAATGCGCCAATAATGGAGTTCTTTATTATCTTGTTCGCCCCCATGAGAGCGTAACCAGTCTTCAATATCTGGTAGGGGATGATTATATAAGGGTGTATCTGAATTCGGCAAAGTCATAAATAATAGGAAGGAGAGCCAATTTATCTCAGCTATTGATTATAGCATTTTTGACAAATCAAAA
>DMPJ01000526.1:6391-7715 GCA_003456035.1 Planktothrix sp. UBA8402 | reverse complement strand
TTGGAACTCCAATTTCTCAATTTCCTATTTCTGCTACCTTAATTTCTGAACAACAACAAATATTTTCCTTAACGCCGGAACAATTACAACAGTTAATTAAGATTATTCAACAAATTATACAGTCTAATCCCGCCATTACTCGATTAGATTGGCGTTTATTTCAACAGCCCCAAGATCAAGAACCTCAATTCTATATAGTCGGTGCTAAATGTTCCGAAAGCAGTCTTTCTTCTAATCCGATAATATCAGATTCTAGCTCCAATCAACAGCATTTTAGAGGACTGGCTCTAGCCTCTGGAAAATCTAGGGGAACTGCATATATCCTAAGAGAAACAGATCCGATACCATCACAATTACCTGAGAATACTGTGTTAGTTGTTACCGCGATTACTTGGGATTATTTACCATTATTAAAACAGATTGTTGCTATTGTCGCTGAACAGGGAGGAATGACCAGTCATGGTGCAATTGTGGCGCGAGAAATAGGTATACCTGCTGTTTGTGGAATCGTGAATGCAACAATGAGAATAAAAACGGGTGAATCCATTTTTGTTGATGGTAATTACGGGAAAGTTTATATTATTAAACAGGAGTATCCCGTTAATGAAATATTTTCACAACCCAGTTCTCAGCCACAAAAATTGATCGAAATCCCCTTAAATTTAAACTCTACAGCCCTGATGGTTAATATTAGTCAATTGAGTTCTGTACAGCGACTCGATTCTTTACCCATTGATGGAGTAGGTTTATTGCGTTCAGAATTAATGGCTATTGAAGTATTAGAATGTTCTGAAAATCCGGCTATAAATCCCTGGATTTCTAAGGAAATAGGAAGCAAATTCTATAATTTTAATGACTGGATTTCCTTGGAAAAACAATCAATATTTGTTCAGAAAATGGCTCGACAATTTCATCGAATTGCTACAATTTTATACCCTAGACCTGTTTATTATAGAGCTTTAGATTTACGAGAAGCAGGACAATCTGTGTCGGGATTAACTTATTTTTANNCCCCCCTTGGTAAGGGGGGGAGTCGGGATCAGAAGTTATCCTCTCAGGATGGGATTGATCGAGATAATTTTCCGGCTTCAGGATCTCCGTCTTTGGAACGTTTGGCTTTATTTGATTTAGAACTTCAAGTTTTATTAGAATTGTATAAATCCGGGGATCAAAATATTCATCTGATTTTACCATTTATTCGCTCTGTCGAGGAATTTTTAATTTATAAACATCGGATTGAAGCATCAGAATTAATCAATTATCCTGAGTTTCAAGTTTGGATTATGGCGGAAGTTCCTTCGGTTTTATTTTTATTACCTGATTA
>DMPJ01000526.1:6072-6342 GCA_003456035.1 Planktothrix sp. UBA8402 | reverse complement strand
AGGATTATATGAACGTCATCCGGCTTTAAAAAAAGCCATACAACAGTTAATTGAAATGGCAAAAAACGCTAATATTCCTTGTTCAATTTGTGGAGATGCTCCGGCTTTATATCCTGAATTAATTGAAGATTTAATCCGTTGGGGAATTACATCTATTTCTGTTAGTTTGGATGCTGTAGAATCTACATATATGGCGATCGCTAAAGCCGAAAAACGGATTATTCCAACCTCTCGCCGGAATCTTTAAGAAAGCAGTGCGAGCGTCCTCGC
>DMPJ01000526.1:0-6040 GCA_003456035.1 Planktothrix sp. UBA8402 | reverse complement strand
GATTTTTGCAACAACTTAATATTGAGTCCGTTGGAAGGCTTCTTCCGGTGAAATATTACCGTAAATCACAGATAAAATTCCAGGTAAATAGTCATCCATCGTCGTGACACTGGTATAAATTAACTGTTTAATCAGTGCCGGGTTGAGAGCCGCATTTTCAGCATCTAAACTGGTTTTATATCGAACTTCACCATCTTGGAAATTCATCTCAAAATTTCCCACCACTGTCCCATAATTGAGCAGGGTGATAAATGTAGACATATTGTAGCGTTTATAGTCAGGAACTTTCACCGGGCAAACGGAATAAACCGCAATTTGCCGTTCTTCTTCCCTAACAATAGTATAACAATCAAATCGGCCATTTTTGCCCTCTACACCTAATGCCAAGACTCGCCGATGTTCGATTTCTCTATAAACCCAACCATCTAGGGTCATAAAGTCAATGAGAACATCAAATACAGCCCGATCTGATGGGTATTCTTGAGAAATTAATTCTGGGTTTTGTTCTGACACAGTAAACATCCTTTATTGTCCTATATCTACAAAATTATATGAATAGTGACTTCAACAATTACGCTCGATGGGAATTATCCGGCCTTGGCATATTATACGCAATTTTATTTTCTTTTGCACTCCGGTAAACAATATTAGTTAATTCATAATAAATTGGTGGATACAAGGAGTAAAGTTGACCATAATAAAAGCGATTTCGATATCGGTTATAATCTTGAATTTTTTTTCTAATTCCCGATCCTAAACGAGAATTTTTTTCAAAGGTTTTATCATTCTGTTCAATTGTCCATTTAATTTCCTCAAGATCAACCCCGCGACTAATTAAATCAAAAAACTGTTCAATGACTTGACGAATTTTTTCCCTGGCTTGGGATTGAAATTCTATTACCTCTGGCTCAGAATTTGCGGGTAATAACTGCAACCGATAATATCCATTAGGATATTCATGGGGATACCAGCCGAGTTTTAAGGTATAACCATTTTGATTAATAATCCAGTCTGTTTCCTTAAACTCAATTGATTGAATTACTAGCAAGTTTTCATTATAAAACTGCTGATTGAGAATACGACCATCCTGAATCAATGGATCTTCATCCCCAAAAGAATTATGAGTAATTGCCCAACCACTGGGAATATTCAGACGAACAAGTTTTGGTTGCATAAATTAGGATTGACTGGATCAAGAATCAAGGTAAACTCAGCTATCTAGTGTGCGATCAGCAGCAATTGATATCGCTTGGCGCTCACTTGTCACGAATTATAATGCAATATCATGTTTTTTTATAGACCGCAAGGCAAAAGACACCTTTCCCTTTCCGGATCGAAGGTTGATAGGCGGATTAATGAAGGTGTGATTGCGTTGAAGTGAGTTTATGTTTAAATATCGTATTTTAGCCTTAGCGACCCTGGTGGCGACTCTGAGTGTCGGTTTAAGTTCTCCGAGTATAGCTCAACTATTTGACCTGACATCATCACCGTCGGACTCGAATGTACAAGCAACGGTTGATCCCGGTCAGTTGATTACGGTGAGACTGCGGAATAAAACTAACCAAACCCTGGTTTATGCCTTAGCCAATGATAATTCCCAAAGGTTAGCACCTGGTAAAACCGGAGAATTTTTGGTCAAAGTAGGACGTCAACCGGGAGAAACCAGCACAATTTTAATTAATACACCGGAAAATACTTACCCGTTAATTTATAATTTCCGCGTCGTCCCTAAAAATATATTAACGGTTGAAATTAATCCCACCAGTGCGGATAACCCCAGCCAAAAACGGACAATTTATATTGATGAACAGGGGAAAGTTTATTCTTTTTAATCAGTTATCAGTTGTAGGGGCGGGTTCATCGAGATGCGCGGTAATGAGCTACATATCTAACAGAACCCGCCCCTACAAGATTAGCCTGTATTTCGCATTCCGGCGGCAATTCCGTTAATGGTTAATAGGGCGCCTCGGAGTAATTCACCTTTACTATAACGGGAATGAACCACACCAGAAGCCACGAATTTTCCGTGTTGACGTAACCGTTTTAACAAAGCCACTTGTAATAAACCCAAAGGAATAATCGTGGCATTGCGTAACTGCACCGAACGCTGTAGAACAGGATCATCATCTAATAGTCGTTGATGTCCGGTAATTTGTTGGACTAAATCAACAGTCAGATAATATTCCTGAGAAATTTGTTGGAATAATATCTCAAACCGTGACCGATCATCGGGATGACTTAACTCGCGGACATAGTGATGAGCGATTTCCATATCTACTTTAGCCAAGGTCATTTCCGTCTTGGAAATTAACACTTTAAAGAACGGCCATTTGACGTAGAAATACCGCAGTAGTTTCAGATTTTCCTGGGGTTCTTCGTTAATAAATGCCTGTAAAGCGGTTCCCACACCATACCAAGAAGGGAGTAAAAAACGGCTCTGAGTCCAGCTAAATACCCAAGGAATCGCCCTTAAACCGGAAATATCCTTTTTCTTATCACCACTGCGACGGGCGGGGCGGGAACTGATTTGCAGTTGGCTAATTTCTTGGATTGGAGTAACTTGATGGAAGAATTCGGCCAAATCGGGTTCTTCATAAATTAAAGCCCGATAGTGTGAGCGCGATCGCATCGACAACTCCTCCATAATTTGATTCCAGGGATCAATCTCATCAAAACCGTTATGGAGGAGACTGGCTTGGATAACTGCGGTGGTTACGCTTTCGAGATTAAATAAAGCCAACTGAGGTAGGGAATATTTGGAAGCGAGGACTTCTCCCTGTTCGGTAATTTTAATTCGGCCATTAATACTGCGACCCGGTTGAGCCAAAACCGCTTTGTAAGCTGGGCCACCGCCTCGACCTACCGACCCCCCGCGTCCGTGAAAGATCCGAAGACCGACCTGATAAGATTCAGACACATTTTGTAAGGCTTTTTGAGCTTTATGAATTTCCCAATTACTACTCAAGAAACCCGAATCTTTATTACTATCAGAGTAGCCTAACATAATCTCTTGTAAAGACTGATCAGGATCATGACTAACAAGTTTATATTGTTCATAACCCCCAGCTAACATTGCCCGATATAAAGGTAATTCAAACAAAGTTGCCATCACCCGGGGAGCGCGTTTCAGGTCTTCAACGGTTTCAAACAGAGGAACAACAATAACGTTACCAATTCCGGTGGCTGGATCATAAAGCCCGGCTTCTTTTGCCAATAGTAATACTTCCAGTAAATCACTGGCTTCATTACTCATACTAATAATATAGGTTTGGCAAATTTCCGGCTCAAACTCCTGTTGTAACTCCCGCATCACCCTGAAGGTAGTAATAGTTTCGCAGACTTGTTCAGAAAAAGGTAATTCGGCTGGAATTAGGGGGCGACGGGTTTGGAGTTCTGTTGCTAACCACGCACATCTTTCTGCTTCTGAAAGATCGTTGTAGGGTTTGGGTAAAATTTGCAAATAGTTAGTAACTTCGTTCAGAGCTTGAGAGTGAATTGAAGACTCTTGACGCATATCTAAGCGAGCCAAACTAAACCCAAAAACCTCCACCTGACAGATCAGATTTTCCAGTTCTTGACAGGTCATTCCCGTTTCTTCCAGGTTGCGTTGAATCATTTTCAACTCCACCAAAAAGTCATCTCCACTAGCGTATAACTTAATCGCTTCATGGTCAGGAACTAGACGCTCTCGGATGCGAGACAACTCAGTATTATTGTACATTTGCCAATTGCGATCGCGAGTATTTTCCAATCGTTTTTGTACATAACATAGTTTTAAACGATAGGGTTCTTGACGATAGCGAATGGCGGTTTGATCATAGATATCTGGTAATTGTCCTTGATCTCGATCCAAAGATTCTAATAATTCTGGAAGAACATCACTCCAATGTAAGGATAAACTCAATAACCGATTGAGGCGCTTCACCGCTTCAATATATTTTTCCAGTACAACATGACGCTGATAACAAGCAGTTTTCCAGGTAACTTCCGGTGTCACCGATGGATTTCCGTCTCGATCTGCACCCACCCAAGATCCGAATTTACAGAAATCATGTTTAGGTAATTTCAGATAGGGGAAAGAAACATTTAAGGCGTGTTTTAAGCGCTTATAAAGTTGAGGAATGGTGTCAAATATAACCTCCTGAAAATAATGCAGGGAATAATCTACCTCATCCAAAACCGTTGGTTTAAATTGGTGTAGTTCATCGGTACGCCACCAAAGTCGAATTTCTTCGGTCAAGTTTTCATGGAGTTCCTGTGTCCATTCCGAGAGGGTAGAAGACTCCCCTAGATCCTCCGTTCCGAGTCCGCCAAAACTTTCATCAACTTGATCGAGTTGTTCTAGGATAGTGGCAATGCGACGCTGTTTAGTTCTAATTGTATGGCGAACAATTTCCGTCGGGTGCGCCGTAAATACCATCCGCACATCAAGTTGATCTAATAACCTTTGGATTTTTTGGGCGGGAACATTCAACTGTCTTAACATCGGAAACAGGGAATGGAATGTTGCTAACTCCCGATCCTGTTCGGTGTAATTTGTGAAATTAGTCAAGGTCAGTGGACTTTCTTCCTGATCGGAAAAACGTTGATTCCGAGAGTCGAAAGTAGACATGGATTTCACCGGGGAGACAGGTAACTTTCCTTTCCCTTTTCCGTTGTTATAAGCCAACTGTTGTTCCCGTTGTTCGTAGTGCTGTTCAACAATATTAATCAGTTGAAAATATAGTGCGAATCCCCGGGCGGCACGAATAGCTTCGTTAATATCAAGTTGTTCAATTAACTTGAGCGCATCCGATCCTTGGAATTCTTCAGCTTGTCCTTCGGGTGATGTCATTGATGCTAACTGGTGGAGTAAATCCACCAGTTGTTGACCGCACTCTTGACGGAGGACGGACTCCCAGACGTCCTCGATAATTTTGAGACGATTCCGCAAAAATAAATCCGAAGTGGTAGTTGGCGGATTTGATGAAACGACCGTGTTTGGAGCCTGTTCGGAAGATTGGAGCAGTGAACTCATGATCGTCTGTTCCTGTGTGTGTGTTGCAAGAATATCAAGTTATTGTATTGCCTAATTTCTCCCAAAACCCGGAACTTTGCAGTCAAATCCGTCACCGTTATCTATTCTATTTTTTGTCTGATTCGGGAAAATGGAGAATCGGAAGGCGATCGCCTCGGAGAATTTCTTCGCTATTGGTGCTAAGGTTCAGCATCAGATCATGGAGAGTTCTCGTTCCGAGTGCAGCAATTAGTAGGGGTGCGGTGGCCAAACTTACTAACCAATCTTGGGGAAAAGCAATGCGCTCAGGACTTTTTGCTAGAGGTTCAGTGGTGGAGGTGGGTTGCATAGATAATTTGCGCCGCATCGCAACAACGTGGAGTTGATCTAAACTTTTGACGAATCGTGCCAAAATTGTAGTCGAATTCTAACACAGAGTTTCCCTATTTCTGAACCAATCTCAAGGCATTAACCCTTGAGATTAGAATTCAGATCATGACGAAATTCATAAACCGGGCAGTTTGGTATGGGTAGGGAGTTGAGTTGAAGGCCAATAAAACAGTTTTAACCGGAGAGGGTTTAGCTTTAACCCAATGGGCAGAAAAGGCTGTTGGACTTGCGGATGTGCAGGTTCAAATTCGTTTGCGTGGCAATCATTTACACGTTCTGTGTGAAGCGCCTATCAGTCCCGATGAAAAAATCGCTACTTCTAATTTTTCTAATGCCTTAACCAAAACTAATCTAACGGCTTTACTCCCGCCGAATCAACCGATCTATAAAATCTTTTTATCGGGTCGTAGTGTCGGGGCGGCGCGACCGGATTGGACAGTCAAGCTCGAATACACAGAATTACAATTTCAGGCATCTACAGAGCCTTATCAGGCCGTTGAGAGCCCCCTAACATCAGCAGATATTCAACCTATTCCTGAGCCTAGACAGAACCCTTTAACAAAAATTACTGGCCTGTTTAGACGTTCTAAACCCCAGGGAATAACTCCACCTGCCCCCGTGAACGGGGTTGGGGGAGCCACCGTCGGAGCAGGG
>DMPJ01000218.1:1028-6825 GCA_003456035.1 Planktothrix sp. UBA8402 | reverse complement strand
AGCCATGAATCAAGCCGGACTTTCAAAAAGCGAAATGGCTCGACAAATGAACACTAGCCGATCTTCTTTACAACGGCTTCTTGATCCTAAAAATTCATCTTTAAATTTACAAACAATTACTAAAGCTGCATCAGTATTGGGTAAAAAATTAAAAGTTGAATTTGTTTTAGAATCCCATAAATAATAGTTATAGCCAATTAAAANNGATATTTAAGCTAATTGAATTTCCAATTAATTAAAGCGACTATTTCTGTTTCAAAACCACTAATGTTATATCATCAAATACTTTCTGATTGCCAATAAATTGTCGAAGATCATCAATCACAGATTGACGAATATCTGGGGCAGAAAGATGTCGATTTTTGACCACAATTTGACAGATTTTTTCTAAACCATATAGCTCTTGATTAATATTTTCAGCTTCCGTAATTCCATCGGTATATAAAATGATAATATCTTGGCTATTTAATTGGACTGTTGTTTGAGCAATAAAATCAGCAATTTCTGCATCTAAACCAATGGGAAATCCTAAGTCAATTGTATCAAATTTTTCTATAATCCCATCGGATCTTACAACAATCATTTCCTCATGTTGTCCGCTTAATTTCACCAGACCATCAACATAATCTAAAATTGCTAAAGTCATATTTTTATCGGAATTCATCCGTTGTAAATTATCATATAAAGTTTGATTCAGAATATCTAAAAAGCGAACGGGATCGGTTTCATTAACTTTCTGAAGGGTTCTGACGGCGGTTTGTACCATTAGCATTAATACCCCACTTTCTAAGCCGTGTCCGGTCACATCCCCAATAGCAATTTTGACCCCATGCTGACTCGATAAAACATCATAATAATCCCCCCCAACTTCATCGGCGGGTTCCATATATCCGGCAATCTCTAAACCTTTAATTGCCTCTAATTCTGCGGGTTTTGGTAACACCATTTCTTGTAGTTTTTTCGCCACATCTAACTCCGCACTCAAGCGCAGATTTTCCGCTTTTAATTTTTGATTCAGGGTACTAATTTCTTGATTAGCTTCAGCTAGTTGGGCGGTACGCTCTTTAACTTTATCCTCTAAAGTTTGATAAAGTCGGGCATTTTCTAAAGCGATCGCGGCTTGTCCTGATAATAATTTAATCACCTCTAATCGCTCCTCTGTAAAAGCTCCAGTCGTTAGGTTATTTTCCAGATAAACAATACCAATCAATTTACCTTGATTGAGCAAAGGGGTACATAAAATGGATTTAGGTTGATGGGTGATTATATAAGGATCATTGACAAAATTTCCCTCTTGGGTGGCATCCTTTAAAACTACATTTTCCTTGAGTCTAGCGACATAATTTACGAGGGTAAATGGTAAGTAATTTTTAATCGGAATTGACTGCAATGCCGTGATGTTATCATCATTGAAAACTCCAGAGGCTTCAATCAGTAATTCCCCCTGAGTTTCTAAGACTAAATAGCCTAATTGCGCTCCGGCATTTTGGATGATAATTTTCATCAAAGATACCAGTAACTTCTCTAAGACAATTTCCCCAGAAATTGCTTGAGATGCTTTCATCACCGTGGCTAAATCTAAAGTATCGCCGGAGTCAACCCCGGTTGATGTGCGGGTAGTTCTTGTTCCTTTAATCCGAGAAGTTGTTAAGGTTAAAGTTAATAATTGCGGGTATTTTTGTTCTAAGTCTTTAACTTTAGCAGTAGCACCCCAGAGAGTATAACCGTAGTGGGCTGACTGCATATAATCTTTGGCAATTTTTTCTTTGCCCCAATTTAGGTAAAATTTAGCCGCGAGTTCATTAGCCAGTGCTTCTTCTTGGATAAATTGATTTTCTTTAGCTCCTGAGATAGCGCGATCGTAATGTTCAATCGCTTCAGCTTTATTCCCCAAAACTCGATACTTTTCCGCCTCAACTAAATGCCATTTATGCTGATGATTCATCGGAGCATGATCCGCCCATTTTTGCATTTTTTCCTGATTAGCTTGCACTTTATTCAACAGACAATCTTGTTCTGCATTAAAAACAAATGGATAGACGACTAACCGCACCAAAGAATCATAGAAATGGAACATCGGCACAACTAAAAATGCTGTCACTCCATCTAAATAGTTAGCCGCATCCATGGTATGTTCTAAAGCTTGCTGATCATCTCCAAACAAATAACAGAGGATGAGTTTATTGACATAAAAATAGTGCAATCCCGTTCGATCATTCGCTTGCTTAAGCATTGGTAAAGATTTCTGCTCATTATATACTTCACCCAGTAAATAACAAGGATTGTTAGAAGTGTCCAACAAATTAAGAACTGTCTGCTGAAATATTTGATTCCAAATTAAAGCATTATTTTGCTTAAGTTGGGCTAGGGAATGACTTGTGATTGCCATTTCCCTCGCAAGTTCTGTCAGTTCCTGACCAATAAAATATGAATATTGGCTTTTTTGCATGGCAGCATAGCCACCATATTCTAAGTGTCCGTTTTCCAGTCCGCTCTGATATCCTTCCGATAAAAGAGATAGGGTTTCTTTTGCATGAACTTTGCCATGAACTGTACAAGCACCAGCTATAAAATTAATTTCTGTTTTAAATTCTAAAGCATTTAATTTATCCACTAAAATTAAAGCTAAATTTCCAAAATCATAAGCCGAATCAATCTCTAACAATACTCCCTTTAGGATGACTCCATAAGAGGCATAACCATAAGGAGAAAACACAGAATTACCATGTTTAACAGATAGATTAACCTGTGATAACACAATCAAAGGAAACAGTGTAGGTGCTGCTTGATAGGTAGGAGAACCCATACTGGATAAGATCCGCATAATGGCCAAGTGATCTGGATCTTTCGCTAAAGGAAGATTGAGTAAATCATCTATAGTTTTCCCATTTAAACAAGTATTTGTTTCTAAAATAGCTTGCTGAATGTCCAACGGTGTCGGATTTTTTGGCAAACTAATCCCCATTAAATTTAGCACTTCTAGCCCAATTTTTACAGCTTCTAGTTGTTGGGATTGGGCCATACTGGTTTGAATTTTTACCTCGTAAATTTTCACTTTTTCAAGCATAGTTGTAGCCTGTTTTATCACCACTTCTGCCCATTTTTCCATATCCTCATAATTGCCGTTAAGGTATGTTGATTCTACGGCTTCTGAGTACAAGGATAGAGTGAGGTGATACTGACTCTGCCAACTATCTGCACTTAGGAGTTTCATCCCCACATTTAAGTATTCAACTGCGGCATTATAAGCTGTAGCAATCTTAGCTTTTTGACCAGCTAATAGATTCAATTTAGCTAGGGCATCTCTCTCGGATTGTGTGGTAATTAGCTCCATCCCCAAATTCAGATTATTGACAATCTCAAATATTTTTTCTTCTCTCTGTTGTTCCGACAATTTTTCTAATAGTTGTTTACCAATTTTTAAATGTGTTTCCGGTTTTTCTCGTTCAGGAATTAAAGCATAAGCAGCTTGTTGGACGCGATCATGAATAAATTTATATTCAGGTAATTCATAATTAGGAGTATTTAATAAAGCTACTTCAATATTTTCCCTAGTATCTAATGGCATGACCAAATTTTCTGATAAAGCAATATCAAGACTATTAATAATATTTCTTAAACTTATGGACTCAAAGGCACTCACCAGAGGCAAATCGAATTGATTACCGATCGCGGCACCTATTTTTAATATATTTTGGGTTTCGGGGGGCATTTTTTTAATTTTACCTGTCATTAATTCTACGACATTATCGGTAAAATCCCGCTTTTCAATATCATCTAAATCCCAATACCAACTCAAGGATATGCGATTAAATTCTAACAATTCTTCTGTATAAAGTGACCGCAAAAATTCATTTAGAAAAAAGGGATTACCCCCAGTTTTTAACAAGACTAATTCGGCTAAATATTTAACATTTTCTGGAGTTGTTTTTAGTGCATCGCCGATCAATTGCGCCACTGTAACTAAATCTAAAGGTGAGAGGAAAACCCGCTCAATAATCGCCCCTATTTTCGCAATTTCATCTAGGGTTAATATTAAGGGATGGGCGGGAGAGACTTCATTATCTCGATAGGCTCCAATTAAAAATAATCCCTGTACATCACCACTCATTAATAATTGCATTAATTTCAATGATGCGCCATCAGCCCATTGTAAATCATCTAAAAATAAGGCTAAAGGATGTTCGGCTTGAGTAAAAACTTTAATAAAGTTCTGAAATACAAAATTAAAACGGTTTTGGGATTCATTCGCACCTAATTCGGGAACCGCAGGCTGTTTACCAATGATTAATTCTAGTTCGGGAATGACATCAATAATAACTTGACCATTTACACCTAGAAATGCTAAGAGTTTTTCTCGCCATTGATTCAATTCTGCTTCTGTTTCTGTTAATAATTGTTTGATTAATTCTCCGAGTGCTTGAACCACAGCACTATAGGGAATATTTCGCTGAAATTGGTCAAACTTTCCGGCAATAAAATAACCTCTTTTTTCGGTAATTGGTTTATAAATTTCTCTCACTAAAGCTGTCTTTCCTATTCCAGAATATCCAGCAATTAATATTAATTCGGAACCCCTAAAGTCTTTATTGGCAGGGAATAGAGATGGACTACTTACTCGCTCAAAAGATTTTAATAAAGTTTCTATTTCCGCCTCTCTTCCATATAATTTTTGAGGGATTTGAAATTTATCAGAAATATCTTGAGTTGCTAAAGTAAAATCTTCTATATTTCCTGTGGATTGTAATTGTTGTAAACAAATTTCTAAATCTGCTTTTAATCCCCAGGCACTTTGATAACGATCTTCAGCATTTTTAGCAATTAATTTCAGGACAATATTGTCCAGTACGGGAGTAATTAATGGGTTTATTTCTGAGGGTAATAAAGGCTGTTTTGCAATATGACAATGGACTAATTCTAAATCGTCATCTGTTTCAAAGGGAAGTTTTCCGGTTAACAATTCATAAAAAGTGACACCCAATGAATAAAAATCTGTGCGATAGTCTAAAATCCGGTTCATGCGCCCGGTTTGTTCTGGGGAAATATAGGGTAAAGTTCCTTCTAATACATTGGGGTTTTTGATGGTAGGATTTTCTCTTGTTAACCGCGTTGAAATCCCGAAATCAATAATTTTTAATTGTTGGGTTTGGGGGTTGAATACGATATTGGCAGGGTTAATATCTTTATGGATAATATTGGCAACGTGAATTTGTCCTAAGCTTGTAGAAATTTTAATGGCAATTGAGAGAAAATCGCCTAAATTCAACTGATGATTTTCTCTCAATTTTTTCAAAGATTCGCCCCCAAAATCTTCAAAAAATATGACAAAAGTATTCTGATATTTTTCTAAACCGTAGACTTTAACGACACCTTCCTGGTTCAGAGTGCGAGTCAGTTCATATTCTTGTTTATAGCGAGTCAGTTCGGCTGGGGTCGGATAATCTTGTTTGAGAAATTTGAGGATAACTCTTTGGCTATCAGTCTCGCGAATAGCGCGATAGACTTCTGAATTAGCACTTTCATAGAGTTGAGTGAGAGTCTGGTAGCCGTCAATTTTTAGCATTTTTGGTCTTTCCCCTTAACGGATAACTAATAACTAATAACGATCTAATTAATTATAATCCCTAACGATAGGTTCTATTAAATCAATAATTTGCTCAAATTGAAATTGACGCACCAGTTTAGTCAATCTTTTAGCGAAAGTAGCTTCGGTTTCGGGAATTTCTGGAATTAATCTCATGATTTGCTGCTCATCTGCTTCGAGAACTGCTTGATATAATCTGATCACCCATTCTTG
>DMPJ01000218.1:0-988 GCA_003456035.1 Planktothrix sp. UBA8402 | reverse complement strand
TTCATAAATATATTTTACTCCTAAATGCTTTGTTAATGTTTCAAAAATTGTAGATTCTTTAAAGGGTTTTCTCATAAAATCATCACATCCTGCTGATAGAGTAATCGCTTTTTCTTCTTCTAAGACACTGGCAGTTAAAGCAATAATCGCGGTAGCATTACCTTGAGTCGTTGACTTAATATATTTAGTGGTTTCATAACCATCCATTACAGGCATTCTCATATCCATAAATATTAAATGAGGTTGCCATTGTTCCCAAATGGCGATCGCTTCAATTCCATTACTCGCTGCTTTCACCTCAAATCCTAAAGGGGAAAGTAATTTAATTAATAATTGGCAATTAATCGCTTTATCATCTACCGTCAAGATTTTGTAAGTCGGTTGTTCGGGTGCTAGTGCTAATACCCGTTGGAGATTAATTTGTTCAATTTTAGTTGATTCTTGACCTAATTCTACCGAAATCGAAAATTGAAAAGTTGCGCCTTTCCCTAATTCACTCTCTACCGTAATATCTCCCCCCATTAACTGCACAAATTGACGACTAATTAATAATCCTAATCCTGTGCCTTCTTGGGCTTCTCGTCCCGATTCGGTTTGAGAAAATGCCTCGAATAAGTTAGTTAATTCTGCTTCAGAAATTCCTTTCCCTGTGTCCCTAATTTGAAAGTTTAAACTCTGATTTTGATTGTCTTTATTTTCCTGGCTGTTAACACTTAAAATTACTTCACCTTGAGATGTGAATTTAATCGCGTTACCTAATAAATTAAGTAAAACTTGACGTAATTTTACGTCATCAGTGTAAATATAACGCGGTAGATTTTCTTCACGCACAAAAATCAATTCTAATCCCGCATTAAACGCCCTTAAATGTAACATATCTTCCAAATCATCTAACAATTGATATAGGTCAAAATCCTTTTGATTCAGAGTAGTTTTTTGAGCTTCAATTTTAGAAAAATCGAGAACATTATTAATTAAAGTTAATAAA
>DMPJ01000095.1 GCA_003456035.1 Planktothrix sp. UBA8402 | reverse complement strand
TGTTTCCCTTTTAACCAATAGGTTCGCATTTCGCCTTTACCTTTGACTAAAATTATACCTCTTTCTTCGAGTAAGTAACTAGCTTTAATTTTTTCATAAGTAGTTTGACTAACTTGAATTTGTCCAGGTATACCTTGAGATTCCATGCGGGAAGCAATANNTCCAGCAACTACTGGCCCTGTATTAATACCAATTCTAAGATTTAATAATTGACTATCGTGATACCGAAATTTTTTAATAATTTGTTGCATTTCTAGGGCCATTTCTGCGATCGCTTGGGCATGATTAGGTTTGGGAATTGGGATACCGCCAACGACCATATAAGCATCCCCAATGGTTTTTATTTTTTCTAATTCATATTTATCGGCAAGGCGATCAAATTCAGAGAAAATTTCATTCAAAAATGTGACTATTTGTGTGGGAGAACTGCGAGAAGATAGTCCGGTAAAATCAGTTAGATCGGCAAATAAAATCGTGGTTTCTTCAAATCGCTCGGCAATACATCCTTGGTTTTTTTTCAGTTTTTCAGCGATCGCTAAGGGTAAAATATTAAGTAATAATTTCTCGGATTTATCCTTTTCTGATCGGAGATCGGCTTCGGCTTGATTCCTTTCTAAGGTGGCTTGATAAATTTTTTCAAACATGGTTTGAAATGTCGCAATTACATCACCTAATTCATCATTTCTTTGAACTAACTTTGAATAAAATTTAGGTACGGGTTTGTTATCAACAATTGCTTTCCCAGCTTCAATTAAATCTAAACGTAGTTTTAAAATCGGAAGAATCACGTTTTTTCCCAATATAAATAAGGTGGTTGATGTGACAAAAAAAGCTATTATTAAAACTAAACCTGCAATTCTTAAAATATAAGCATAAGTTTCTGTCTGAATATCAGAAGCATCATGGCGAATAATAATCACATATTTATTGTTCATCGTATTAACATGACAAACAACGTCATAGCGATCGCCATTTTGTTGACGCAAATATAATGTTTTCCCCTGTATTGCTTGTGAAAATGTCAGCACCGGGGGTTCACCAAATTGACCAATTAATTCTCCGGTTTTGTGATAAACCGATCCTCCTAAAATATCGGGATTCAAATGATGTAAATGGCTCAACTGTTTTAAGAGTTCAGGATTAGAACTATAAGGATAGGTTTCAATTATCCAAGCAATTTTACTAGAAGATATTGCCGGAAGTTGTCTTAAAAGTTGTTGCTGATATTGATATACTGAAGGAATTAGAATTAAAATTTCGATAAAAACTAAACTCAAAAATACCCAGATTGTGATGGTTCGAGATAGACGGGCATTCAAAAGTTTTAATAATTTCAGTTGTTCCGGCATGAATTAATCGCTCCTACAAATATCTTTTTTGAGGTTGACAGTAAAGATTGCTATATATAATCAATACCTGTATATTTAAAATTGCGGACATCATGCACTCTTACTAGAAATATTAGCATCTAAAAAAATCATACCTTAGAAGCTTGATCTAATGTTAAGACTGATTTAGTTAAAATCAGGATAATTTTAATTAAAATAATTGTAAGCATGAACATAACAGAGGTTAACTGATGACAACGGAGTCAAATTCATCCCCATCTCAAGGACTTGAGGATAACCCCGAAAACCTCAATGGTGCGGCGTCTAAACCCGCCATTGAGCCGCCAGAAACCCCGACGGAGGTGATACAACCCTCCTCCGGGGAATCTTGGGAAATCGAAACCCAAAACCCGGCTTTGGATGATCAGCCGAATCGTTTATCGGGTTCGGTGGTGGTTTTATCGACGATGGCATTGATGATTTTAGGGTTGGGAATTGATAATATTGGACTAGGATATGCAAGTGCTTTCGCTACATTAGCAGTGTCTTTGCGGTTAGTTTGGTCGGATTGGGGCAAAGCCTGGAAAACATTAATTCCACCTAGTTGGCGCAATCTAATTATTGCTTGTATTGGGATTTTAGGCTCTTTAATTGGGTTAGTTATTTTTAGTAATGCTAACAGTGTAAATGAAGTTAGTAATATTACTATTAATTGGGATGCAATTGGCGCGTTGGGTGATTTAGGAGGAGCATTAGGTCAAATTTTAATTGCTATTATTGCCGTTTATGTGGCTTGGAGACAGTATATTATTTCTCGGGATTTAACGATTCAACAAAACCGAATTACTCAACAACAAACCATTGATGCTTATTTCCAAGGAGTTTCTGATTTAGCATTAGGAGAACAGGGATTATTAGAAGATTGGCCGCAGGAAAGAGTGATTGCAGAAGGACGAACATCAGCGATTATTAAAAGTGTGGATGCGGAAGGAAAAGCCAAAATTCTCCGGTTTTTATCTCAAGCTAGATTAATTACTCCTTTACAACGCGATCGCCATCTTGGACGTCCGATGTTAGATGGAAATGGTAATTATGCCGAAGATCGAGCTTTTGGGGTGCGGGTGATTGATTTGGGTGCGATGTTAGCGGGGGCAGATTTATCTGAAACTGACCTACGACGGACGGATTTAACTGATACTAATTTAGTCAAAGCTAATTTAACCGGATGTAATTTAGTCCGCGCTAATTTAGCCCGTTCTATTCTGTATGAAGCCGATTTATCGCGGGCGAATTTACGTTCTGTTAAACTATTTTATGGTTCTGTAGAAACAGCTTCTCCTCGCAGTCGAACATTAATTCCAAATTTTGAAACGGGAGAATATACGGGTGCTGTGGTGGAAAATGCTGACTTTACTGGCGTTGATAATTTATCAGAAGCAAATCGTTATTATTGTTGTGCATGGTGCGGTTCTAAATCTCGAAAAACTATCCCCGGAGGTTGCGAAGGTATTCCTAATAAGTTAGATCGTTGATTATTTTATAGTTGATTCCCCCTAACCCTGCTTTTTAAGGGGGGACAGGAATTAAAATTCCTTCTTTTTAAAGCCGGGCTGTTTCAAATAACCGGACAGGATTATCAGCGACAAAAAGCCAAATCAATTATTAATATTCCCCTTGACAATGCTCAAATTACCATAGACAATCTTTTTAGTAATGAATCCCAAACTTATCCAGTGTAAATAATTACCAGTTTTTTAGGATATGCAAACTCAAATTCCCCCGGACAAAACCATCACTAATCCTCTTTCATCTTTGACTCGATTTTTGCAAGATATTAAAATTATTGCTCAACCTTACTGGTATCCCACAGAGTTAAATGGACGGGCATTTTCCGATGTGATTTGTTCCTGGGGAATGCTGTTTATAATGGTTTTAAGCATAACTTTGTTAGTGGGTATTGATGCTTTTGCCAGCTTCTGGAATCGCCATGTCCTAGATATTGTTATTGAACAAAGAGACCTTTCTAAGTATCTTGATACTCTCTGGCTGTCTAGCTTTTTAATTGTGCTGATCACCTGTTCAGTCGCCCTGGCTCAATTTGTTAGGAAAAAAGTTGCTCTTGATTGGTATAAGTGGCTCAGTAATAACACCTTAAAACAATATTTGAGCGATCGCGCCTATTATAAAATTAATTTTACATCGGGTTTAGAAAATCCTGACCAGCGTTTATCCCAAGAAATTGAACCGATTACGACCATAACCTTGAGGTTTTTAACAACCTTATTAGAAAAGAGTCTGCAAATGATCACTTTTCTAGTTATTCTCTGGACAATTTCCCAAGAGATTACCATTTATCTGGTTATCTATACCATTTCTGGTAACTTTATTGCGGTGTATTTAACCCAAGAGTTAAATAAGATTAATCGGGCGGAACTCAACTCTAAAGCTGAATATAATTATGCCCTAACCCATGTCCGAGATCATGCGGAATCCATTGCTTTTTTTCGAGGAGAGGAACAGGAATCAAAAATCATCGAACGCAGATTTAATAATATTCTCAAGAATGCTGAAGAAAGAATCAATTGGGAGAGATTTCAGGATCTTTTTAATCGTGGTTATCAGTCTGCGATTAGTGTTTTTTCGATGTTTATCCTGACACCAATGTTCATTCAAGATAAAATTGATTTTGGAGAAATTAGCCAAGCCAGTTTATGCTGTTTTCTGTTTTCTAATTCCTTGGGACAATTGGTAAGTGAGTGGGGAACTTCAGCAAAATTATCTAATTATATTGAGCGTTTAGCATCCTTTTCTGATGGCTTAAAAAAAGTTAGCCTAGAACCCCAAAACCTCGGTAGGATTACAACAGTAGAAGATAACCGTTTAGCTTTTGAGAATTTTACTCTACAAACCCCAGATTATGAGAAAGTAATTGTTGAAAATTTATCCCTATCAGTTCCATCAGGAAAAGGTTTATTAATTGTTGGCCCTAGTGGTCGCGGGAAAAGTTCTTTGCTGCGGGCGATCGCAGGTTTATGGAATGCAGGAACCGGGCGTTTAGTGCGTCCTGCTCTCGAAGAAATGTTATTTTTACCCCAACGTCCTTATATTATTTTGGGGACTCTGCGTGACCAACTCCTTTATCCCCATACCACTGATCAAATTGCCGATCGAGAACTTGAAAAAATCCTAGAAAAAGTCAACCTTCAACATTTATTAACTCAAACTAATGTTTTTGATAAAGAAGTAAATTGGGAAAATATTTTATCATTAGGAGAACAACAGCGACTAGCCTTTGCCCGAATGTTAGTTACCCGTCCCAGTTTCGCCATATTAGATGAAGCCACCAGTGCTTTAGATTTAATTAATGAAGAAAGTTTATATCAACAATTGCAGCAAACCCAGACAACTTTTATCAGTGTAGGACATCGGGAAAGTCTATTTAATTATCATCAATGGGTACTAGAACTTGCAGAAAATTCTCGTTGGCAACTTTTGACCGTTGAGGACTACCAACAGCAAAAATTTGCGGCGATCAATTTTATTAAAAAATCTTAAACTTCCAGATAATAAGTCTCAATAGGTTGTAATATTTTATCNNGGATTAATATATAACATGGGTGATCTTGTTACCAAACGATTACGTTTAGTGCCTTTTAAATTGCCAATTGTACAAGCAGCAATTATTGGCGATACTGAATTAGCAAAAGTTCTGGAGGTTACAGTTGTACCTAACTGGATTGATCAAGAATTTTATGATAACTTGCCAGAAATTGCCAATATACTGATCCAAAGTCCATTGCAAGGAGAATGGGGATGGGGAAATTTAGTGATTCAACCAGCAGAAAACACCCTCATTGGTCACGTTATGCTTAAAATTATTCCAGATATCCCCGACCCCACAGGTTCCCCCACCGGATCACTGGAAATTGGCTATCAAATCGCTCCCTCCTATCGACGACAAGGATACGGATCTGAAGCGACAAAAGCAGTGTTAGACTGGGCATTCTCTCAACCTGCTGTGGAAAAAGTGACGGCTGGCTGCGATGCTGATAATATTGGTTCCAAAAGATTGCTAGAAAAAATCGGAATGCAGCACACAAAAACCCTAGGCAATGGTCAAGTATTAGTTTGGGAATTATCGCGTTTTTCTTAGTTTAAAAGTTCTCTTTTTAAAGCTATAGGGAAAACTCAAAATCGAAATTACGGAGAAAATAGTTCTATGTCTTTGTCTCGTGATGTTGTTTTATTAATTACTCATAGTGGAGATTTTTTCACCATTGATCGAGTCATGGAAGCCCTATTAAAAAAAGGCGTGCAACCCTTTCGTTTTGATACGGATCAATTTCCCCTCAATGTCCAATTAACTGCAAATTTTGGCAAATCAAAAAGCGATCATCAACTGGAATATAATGGTAATTCTATTAGCACAAAACAGGTACAAGCGGTTTGGCTGCGACGGATCTGGGAGCCTGATTTTAAGGAATTAGACCCCCAATATCAACAGGCTTGTGCAAGGGAATCAAAGGCAACTTTAAACGGCTTTTGGGACAGTCTGAGAGAGGCTAATTGGGTTGATCATTTAGCACAAATTGAGGCGGCGAGTAATAAACTACTGCAATTAAGATTAGCCTCGGAATTGGGATTTACTATTCCGCAAACATTGATCACAAATAAAGCCGAAGCCGCACGGGAATTTTTTCAACAAGTTAACGGCAAAATGGTGAGTAAGCTATTAACGGCTCTTTCTCATAGTATGGAAAGCACTTCTTTTTTTCTTTATACTAGCTTAGTTAAAGAGGAAGATTTACAAGATGCGGAGTCATAACGTTATTGTCCAATGGTTTTCCAAGAACAAATTTTTAAGCAACAGGAATTGCGAGTAATTTATGTGAATGGTCAAGTATTTGTGGGGGCGTTAAATGCTTCTGCTTATGAAGATTCTACAGTCGATTGGCGCGCTCCTGGTATCGAAGTTGGTGCCTGGCAAAATCATCAACTTCCTGAAGAATTGATCCGTCGTATTCAGACTTTTATGGGTCAATTGGGGCTGTTATTTGGAGCTTTTGATTTTATTCTCACGCCGTCGGGAGATTATGTCTTTTTAGAAGTTAATCCTGGTGGTGAATGGGGAATGCTGGAAAGGGATTTAGATTTGCCGATTTCTCAAGCGATCGCCGATACCCTGATTCCCTAAAATTTACTACTTAACCATTATTATTAAGGAGATTTATGACGGTTTTAATTTTCACTTTCAGCAACGATAATCAAAGTATTCCCCTGGTTGTTAAAGCTATTGAAGCTAAGGGTGAAAAAGTCTTTCGTTTTGATACCGATCGCTTTCCTACGGAAGTAAAACTCGATATTTATTCGGGTGATTTTGAGGGGGGAATAGTTACTGATGGAGAACATAAATTAGACTTAAGTGAAGTCTCCTCGGTTTGGTATCGGCGCATGAGATATGGCGCTAAACTTCCTGATAGTATGGATCAGCAATTTCGGGAAGCGTCTCTAAAAGAATGTCGTCTTACCGTCCGAGGATTAATTGCTAGTCTACCAGGTTTCCATTTTGATCCGATGATTAACGTTGATCGTGCTAATAATAAGCAACTGCAATTACAAATTGCTCGACAACTAGGTTTATTAATTCCCCGGACTTTGACGTCAAATAATCCCGAAGCTGTCAAACAATTTGCTCAGGAATGTAAAGAGCAAGGAATTGTTACTAAAATGCTCTCTCAATTTGCAATTTATGGTGAAAATAAAGAAGAAAATGTCGTGTTTACCAGTCCTGTAACTGATGATGATTTAGATAATTTGGAAGGGCTAAGTTTTTGTCCGATGACCTTTCAAGAAAATGTACCTAAAGCCCTAGAATTAAGGACAATTATTGTGGGAAAACAGGTATTTACTGCCGCCATTAACTCTCAACAATTAGACGGAGCTACCTATGATTGGCGGAAAGAAGGAAGGGCTTTAACTGAAAAATGGCAAGCCTATAATTTACCCGAAGATATTGAGAAAAAACTACTGCAACTGACGGCTTA
Organism: Planktothrix sp. UBA8402; assembly: GCA_003456035.1. Classification (GTDB taxonomy): domain Bacteria; phylum Cyanobacteriota; class Cyanobacteriia; order Cyanobacteriales; family Microcoleaceae; genus Planktothrix. The sequence goes on along the minus strand of DMPJ01000095.1, from coordinate 132 downwards.
TTTCGGCTTAAACTATGGAGCTATTGATATTATTGTCACCCCCGATGGTCGGCACGTTTTCCTAGAAATTAATCCCGTTGGCGAGTTTTTCTGGTTGGAATTATTTGCTCCCTATTTCCCTATTTCCCAGGC
>DMPJ01000486.1 GCA_003456035.1 Planktothrix sp. UBA8402 | reverse complement strand
ACACATAATTTTTCTGTAAGTAAGGCATATACTTCTAACTCACAGCAGAATGAAATCAAGAAACATATCATTGTAGAAAAGTTAGTTTGCCGATATGTTAATGGTAAAAAAAGATGTTGGCAGGACTAATTGAAATAATTGTTTCCTAACAATTATTAAAGAGTTAACTAAAAGGAATCTACACTATCATTATTTCTTTTCTCGTTTCTAGGTTTTACCTTGAAATGATAGCANNAATGCAGAGCATTGGAACGAGGGGAAAACTGATAACTGATAACTGATTAAGGTCGGTACATCCACAAGGGTAAACCACTGGTAGATAACTCAAATTCTAGCCAACGGTTAGCGGCAATAATGCTATTTGGAGCTAAACTATTACCAGTCAATCTATTAACAAAAGGTTTAGGTTTTTCAAATGTAAAACATTCGGTTTTTTTAGGATCGAGTTTAACTAATTCCGCCGCCCAACACCGGGCATCTTCTTCCGTTCCCAAACGGTCTACAATTCCTAATTCAACCGCTTGTTGTCCGGTAAAAATCCTCCCATCGGCAAAAGTTTTAACAGTTTCTACAGGTAAATTACGAGACTCAGCAACCGTTTGGACAAATTGTTGATAAGTGGTATCAATTAATTCTTGTAAAATTTCTGTTTCTGGTTCGGTTAATTCTCGATCAAAAGACAAAATATCTTTATAGGGCCCCGATTTAATTACCTGAAAAGATACACCAACTTTTTCTAATAACCGCTCTATATTATTACCTCGTAAAATCACACCAATACTTCCGGTAATAGTGCCTGGGTTTGCCATAATATGTTCGGCTCCCATACCAATATAAACGCCACCGGAGGCGGAAATATTACCGAAACTTGCCACAATTTTGACTGTTTTCTGTAACCGTTTCAAGGCGCTATAAATCTCTTGGGAGTCGCCAACAGTTCCCCCAGGGCTATCAATTCTCAATAATAGGGCGGGAAATTTCCTTTCTTCAATGGTTTTGAGGTCTTCTAACACCCGTTTGCGGGTATCTGACCCAATTGCACCATTAATTTCTATGCGGGCGATTTGTTTGCGGTAGCTGGGTTTAAATGGCCAAATCATGGTTAATGACAAAACTGTATTAAATTAATAATATTGTGCGAGACGTTCCTGCCAAAGTCCNNGCGGTGATTTATTCGGGGTACTCCGAGACATCCCATCTAAATACACCGAGGGACTTCACGGCTGTTAAGTTAAATTAATAATATTGTATAAACAGCTTAATAAAAGTACATAATTTTCGTCCCCCATACCAGGAGAAGCGAATGCAGCAACCGCAAACCCAAGCTAAATTACCCTTTCAACCCTTATTGTTAATTGCCCCCTTCTTCTTTTGGGGGACGGCGATGGTGGCGATGAAGGGACTGCTTCCCCAGACGACACCGTTTTTTATGGCGGGAGTGCGGTTAGTCCCGGCAGGAATTCTAGTTATTTTAGCGGGAATATTGTCGGGGCGTCCGCAACCGAAAGGTTGGAAAGCATGGCTGTGGATATCAATTTTTGGGTTAGTGGACGCCAGCTTATTTCAAGGATTTTTAGCCCAAGGGTTAGTCAGAACCGGGGCTGGGTTAGGATCGGTAATGATAGACTCCCAACCCTTAGCCGTGGCAATTTTATCTTTATGGTTATTTCAAGAAACTATTGGATTTTGGGGCTGGTTGGGGTTAGCTATTGGCATTATGGGAATTAGTTTAATTGGTTTACCCGATGATTGGATTTTCGGGTTATTTAATGCGGAATTATTAACGAATTCTATTGATAGTTCTCAACTGTTTAATAGTGGGCAATTATTAATGTTATTAGCCGCGTTATCAATGGCAACTGGAACAGTATTAGTGCGGTGGGTTTGTCGGTATGCTGATCCAGTTGTCGGAACCGGATGGCACATGATTATCGGGGGTTTACCTTTATTTGGGTTATCGGCTATTTCAGAAACTCAACAATGGCAAAATATTGATCTTTCTGGTTGGGTAGCTATGGGTTATTCTACCATATTTGGGAGTGCAATATCCTATGGATTATTTTTCTATTTTGCATCTAGTGGAAGTCTGACTAGCCTTAGTTCTCTGACCTTTCTCACCCCAGTTTTTGCCCTGTTATTTGGCAATTTATTTTTACAAGAAGTCCTGAGTCCATTACAATCAATGGGAGTCGGTTTAACCTTAGTTAGTATCTATTTAGTGAATCAACGGGATACCTTAGCCGAAAAGTTAAAAATCAAACGTTCCCAGGATTTAACCCCATCTCAACCAGAAGCCAATTTATTACAACCAGCAGAGGGAAATTCCGTTGAGCTACCTGTAGAAATTCAAAAGTTAGAAACAATCAAAAGCCCATCTATACACCCCAAAATGTAGTTAATTACAAAATTTTATGGAAATTAGATCAAACCTTGATTAGATTACGGCGGAGAATTCCGGCGTTGAAATTACGCGATCGCACCCACTTCCAGATAATAACATTTTAGGGGAGTTTATTGTGTTGCATTTTCTGGAATTAGGGAATAATTATTACAATTAACTATACTGTTGTTTATTATAAAACAAATGATCATGGAAGTCATCATTCTTTAGACATAACTTAACAATCATTGATCTGATTACTGATAACTGAAAAAGTTGTCCCTAAAGGCAGATGGCAAATATCTCTAGTCTGCTTAAGGTAGTGAGTATGGAAATTGAAACTCATATTATTTGATCACTAAAATTCAATAATTTGAGCCGATATTGTTGAAACTAAAAACACAAATTAAGATATTTTCCAGGAAGAATATTATGGTAATCAGTGAATCTAATTCCGTTACTGCTAAAAATCGACGTGCTGTAGGTGTGTTTCCGAACCGCAGCACGGCGGTCGAAGCTCTTTATGCCCTAAGAGATTCTGGCTTTCCGATGAATCAGGTTTCTGTGATCACAAAAGATGAGATTCATGACGACAACATTGCTGGAGCCGATGTCAGTGATTCTGTTTCCCAAGATCACGTCGCTACCAAAGTCGATAATAAAGCTGAAGAAGGGGCGGCGGTAGGAATTACCACCGGGGGCGTTGTAGGTGGACTCACGGGGTTATTAGTGGGTTTAGGCAGTATCGCCATCCCGGGAGTTGGGCCAATTATGTTAGCCGGAGCCACCGCCACCGCGATCGCCACAACCCTAGCCGGGACAGCGATTGGGGCTGCGACGGGAGGTTTATTAGGGGCGCTGATCGGTTTAGGAATTCCCGAAGCCGATGCCAAAGTCTATAACGAGTGCATCGGTCGCGGTGAATATCTGGTGATTGTCGATGGCAATGAGGCCGATATTGCCCGGGCGCATTGCATTCTACAAAGCCATAATATTCGAGAATACAGGGTTTATGATGCCCCCGGTCTTGCCTCCGCAACCCCGGCTCACCTCAACCGAGAGATTATTTTCCCCGATCAAAACCCACCCGTTAATGTCAACGGGAATAAACAGGGTATCGGTGTTTTCTCCAATCCTCGTAATCTCGAACAGGCGATTACTGACTTAAGAAATACAGGTTTCCCCTTACGTCGAATCAGTTTAGTATCTAATCAGTTCAAACCAGAAGCTTTTACAGATATTGAAGTGCGCGATCGCTTTGATGACATGGGATATGGTATTCCGGTTGAACATACCAAAATTTATCATGATCGTTTAGATCTAGGTGATTCTGTTGTGATTGTCAGTGGTACAGAAGATGAAGTTCAACGGGCAGCACCAATTTTCCGCAATCACAAAATTGAACAATGGCACGTTTATAATCCAAAAGAGATTCACCCAACTTTAGAACAAAACCGACTGGTTGAAACTCCAACCTTCACCGAACCGGGTCGCACGAATATGGCTAAAGTTGTACCTATTTCTGGCCCTGTCGCTTATCCGACCAAACCAGCAAAACCAGTAACGTCCGTTGGACGGGATCAGGATAATTCTCGACTGTAAAAGCAATTAATTCCCGAATTGGGAACAGCATAATTTTATACCCTGTTCCTAATTCCTAACTTCTGATTTGTTTCTACATTCAACACCATTTTTATATTTTTGTTTAATTAGGAGTTTCAATCATGAAAAAATTTACCTCTTTACTCATAGGTAGTTTCTTATTACTCGGTGCTGTAGCCTGTATTCGTGTTACCAAAACCACCACAGGTGCACCAAATGGATCGAACCAAACAGCAGAAACCCCAACGGTAGAAACAGCCCAAGCAATTCAGAAAGATGCCAAAAGCGACCTCCGAAGAAATCAGCTTAATGAAGATATTCGCGCCCGGGAACAACGGAATAATGTGACGGGTGGTGATGCTATTCGAGCCCAGGGTGATTTAGAAAGTGAGGTTCGCTCTAAATTAGAAGCTAATTTACCTGCGAGTCAACTAACGGTTACTGCCAAAGATGGAGTCGTAACGGTATCTGGCACCGTACCCACTCAACCCCAATATGAGCGGATTAATCCCTTAGCCAAAGAAATTAAAGGGGTGACGGAGGTTATAGTTAATGTGGCGATCGCCCCGGCTAAACCAGGAAAAGAAGCCGAATCTAAAACCGAAGATAAAAATACTCAACCTGTGATCAATAATAATTCAGAACCACCCTCAACCAATCCCAATTAGGAAAAAAAATTATAGGATTTGATGGCTATTGTCCAAGACTCGGTATTGACTAACCTGGAAAGTGAGTCATTCAGTTTTGTTTAAAGCCAAATCATAAAACTTTGATCGCGATGTGGGGGCCAATGTCCCCACATTTTTTTGTGAAGAAACATGGTTTCTGAAAACATTGAGCACCGATTATGTTGATTTGTAACTCTTGCAGAAAGTTATGATGGAATGGAGCAACTTAACTTTGGGGGTGCTATGCCTAAAATATCTGTTTGAAGACCTGGGATCGAGAATAAAATTATGATCCCTGATCGATTATTCTGACCAATCAGCCATGAGATTCAATCTGTCTGCACCCAGTCCCGTCCCCAAAATTACACCTAAAGTGCGTTTGCGAACAACTCTAGTCGTTACGTTTGTCGTTCAAATTGTTGCGGCTGTCGGATTAGTCGGGTATCTTTCCTTTAGAAATGCTCAAAAAGCCGTTAATACCCTCGCCTCTCAACTGCGTAGCGAACTGAGCGCCCGTATTCAACAGGAACTCAAAAGCTATTTTGAAAACCCCTACAGACTTAACCAACTTAATAGTCGTGCATTTTTGCGCGGGGAACTCAATGTTACAACGGTTGACAGCGCGCCTCCCCTGTTAGATCAATTAAAAATATCCCCCCTACTCTATGCCATCTATTGTGGTAACTCCCAAGGGGAATTTTTAGGGGCGGTGCGGATTTTAGAAAATAATACCTTGGGGTTGTGGACAGCGAACATTGAAACGGGACAACATTTATATCTCTACAATATTGATGGTGAAGGACGACCCACCACTTTACATCGGGATAGTGGGGCTATTTATGACCCTCGACAACGCCCTTGGTATCAAAAAGCCCAAAAAACGGGGCGTCCGGTCTGGAGTGATGTCTATTTAGCCTTCTCCACCGGGCTACCCACGGTTACGGCTAGTCAACCGATTTATAATCCCGAAACGGACGAACTGCTGGGGGTTTGCGCTACGGATGTTTTACTACCCGATGATTTTCGCAAATTCCTATCGAGGTTAGCGATCGGAAAATCCGGTATTGCTTTTGTGAGCGATCGCACGGGTCAGTTACTTTCGAGTTCCACCGATGAAACCCTGACCGTCGGAGAAGGGAAACAAGCCAAACTCCTCCCCGCAACCGATAGCCAAAATCCGTTAATTAGAGGCGCGACTCAACAAATTATCTCTCAATATGGCAGTTTTGCCAGCCTAGAAAAACCCGTACAAACGGAGTTTATGCTCAATAATCAACGCCAATTTATTCAAGTTTTACCCTTTAAAGATGGTCGGGGACTGGACTGGTTAATTGTAGTTGTGATTCCAGAAAGCGATTTTATGGATGAAATTAATGCTAATAATCGCCTGACAATTATTTTATGTTTTGTGGCATTAGCGATCGCAATTTTAGCAGGAATGGTCACCTCTCGTTGGATTTCTCAACCGATTCTAAAATTAAGTAACGCATCAAAAGCTATTGCTCAAGGTCAGTTAGATCAATATATTCAAACCAAAGGAATTACAGAACTAGAAATTTTAGCCAGTTCTTTTAATACCATGACCCAGCAACTGCAAGAATCCTTTGCTAAATTAGAAGCTAAAAATGCCGACTTAGAACAGGCAAAAGAGGCTTTATTCGCCGCCAAGGAACAATTAGAAGCGGTATTAAACGCTGTCCCAGGTTCAATTTCCTGGCTGAGTGCTGATGGAGTTTATATCGGGGTAAATCGTCATTTGGCGGATAATTTAAGTTTGAATACGCAAGAAATTATTGGTAAAAAGATTGGATTTTTTCAGCAGAATTCAGAATATGTTGAATTTATCCGTCAGTTTCTATCGAGTCCTGAACAATCAGCTTCTCAAATTTTGCCAATTATCCAAAATGATCAACGGCGTTACTATTTAATTGTGGTGCAAAAATATCAGCAAGGCGGTGCTGTGGTTGCTGTGGGAATTGATATTACCGAACGTCGTCAAGCGGAAGAAGCTCTAAGAATTGCAGAGGAAAACTATCGCAGTATTTATGAAAATGCCTTAGAAGGAATTTTTCAATATAGTCCTGAATATTCTTATATTAATGTTAATCCGGCAATGGCTCGGATTTATGGTTATGATTCTCCTGAAGCGTTGATGGAAGTTTTACTTACTTCTAGGTATCCTTTATATCTAAAACCTGAACGTCATACGGAATTTATTAATTTAATCAAAGAACAGGAAACGGTTGCTAATTTTGAATTTCAAATTTATCGTCCTGGCAATCAAAGAATTTGGATTTCTGCTAGTGCTAAACCTGTTTTTGATCGGGAGGGGAATTTACTATATTATCAAGGATTTATTGCTGATATTACCGAAAGAAAAAAAGCTGAAGTTGAACGTCAAGAGTTTATTGAAGAACTATTTGAGGTTAATAGTAATTTAGAGGTTGCTATGCAAACTCAATTAGAATTAACCGAAGCGGCGACTCGTTTTGTTCCTCAACAATTTCTATCTCTCCTAGGTTATAATAGTATTGCTGATGTCAAGTTGGGGGAAGGTGTACAACAGGAAATGTCGATTTTGTTTTCCGATATTCGAGACTTTACAGCCCTTTCAGAAAAGATGACCCCGGAAGATAATTTCCAATTTATTAACTCCTATCTTTCGCGTATGGAACCTGCAATTACCCAACATCAAGGGTTTATTGATAAATATATTGGTGATGCAATTATGGCTTTATTTAATGGGGCGGCGGATGATGCAATTCAAGCGGGAATTACAATGTTAAAAGAACTGGCTGAATATAATATTACCAGAAGCCGACCCGAACGACCAAAAGTGTCTATTGGAATTGGCATTAATACGGGATCTTTAATGTTAGGAACAGTGGGAGGCGAAAATCGCATGGATAGCACAGTTATTAGTGATGCGGTGAATTTAGCTTCTCGAATTGAAGGGTTAACAAAATATTTTGGTGTGCCGTTATTGATTTCTGAATATACTTTGAATGCCTTACAAGATCCAAGTATTTATGGAATTCGGTTAATGGGTCGGGTTAATGTTAAAGGTAAATCAGAAATGGTGTCTGTTTTTGAAGTTTTTGATGCCGATTTACCTGAAATCAAAGCTGGCAAATTAGCGACTAAAACTCTATTTGAAGAAGCGGTTTCTCTTTATAATATTAAAAATTATCAGGAGGCAATTAAAGCATTTGAGGCTTGTTTAACTTTAAATCCCATTGACCGAGTAACTAAATTCTATTTAGAACATATCCGTAATGTATGAATAAAAACCCGGTTTCTNNAGAAACCGGGTTTTTGGTTTAAGTGGTAATAAAATGTACCCAAAAATCTCCATCGGGCATACAAACACGACGGATTAAATTGTAGGTATAACGTAAATAAGCACCACTTAAATCTGTACGATATCCTGATGAAAACCATTCTCCATAAGGGTCATGTACCAGTAAACCTTTTTCGTCGTAACCCACCACTGGCATAACATGACCAAAGGCGGTAAAATAACCATGAAGCACCGCAGGTTTGCCATCAGCTAACCAGTCCTGTAATTCCTCTATGGTAGCCCGTTCTGAAAAGAAATCTTTGGCCCCATAATCTTTAACAATCTTGGCTAAATCATAAGGACTCCAGCGACTATAACCTTTTTGTAAGGCATATTCATAGAGTTCATCTTCAAATTGCCCGCCACTGGTACGCCGAGAAATGCCTAAATATTGCAAACACATGGCGATGGAAGTGACGTTACAAGAACCTGTAGGATTATAAAAGTTATCGAGTTGAGAACGATAGGGAAAATTAGCCAGTTTGATACTTTTAGGACGGGGTTTAGGGTAAACTAAATCTTTACCTTGATAAATTTCGGCGTGTTGATCAAACACATACCAAATTGATTGTTCTCCAAATTCATTCGCCCGAAACGCAACTCTAATATGGCTGCGTAGGGGCTCATAAGCGAGTAGTTTAAATTCTTGACCCGCTTTAATTCCTTGCTTTTCTGCATCACTCAATTCAGAAGAAGCAACAGGTCTAAGTTTTAAAATAGTTTGTTTAGTAACTTTCAGGACAGGAACATCGGTCGGGAGTTCTTCTCGCTTGGTTTCAATCAGTTTTTTTGCGGTTTTCAATCCTAAAAATCCTGGTTCCTCACATTCCATTAAGGTTTGAAACCGATGCAGGGCGGCGGTGGATTTCTGTCCAAAGTTGCCATCTGCGGGAGGATTAAGCAAAGTCAAATTAATTAAAATAACTTGAATTTGACGAGTTAATTCCTGATCAGATGCGATCGCATTTACATCATAGCGTTGTTCTGTTCCTAGGATGTCTTGTAATTTCATAATTAGAACCTAAAAAAAATAAACGATAATGGTAATAACTTGATTTCGATGTTTTAAGTTAAACCTCTCAATCCTGGTTGTGAAAATTTCAGACGTTATTGATTATCGCGTAAATTAGCATAATTGGGTAGCCCTCGATTAAAATTAACAATTCTCAACCCGTCTAAAAAGGGGGAATTACTCTTGATGGGGGTGATACCCTAAGAATTTAAGTTGATTAGATTTCGCCCATCTGAGTCCCCCCTAACTTTTTGGTTAGATAGTTGAATTAATTACTAAGTTTCAAACTTTGGATTTTAGGTTCAGGAACACCCCAACCTTTAAGAATATTATAGGCAATAATTTGATGCCCGGCAATATTCGGGTGAATTCCATCACGAGTTAATAGATTTTGTCCTTGTCCACCATAACGTTGATAGGTGATAATAACATGACGAAAGGGAACATTTAAGTCAATAAATTGACATCTATATTGTAGGGCTACTTCCCGCATCACCGCAATATATTCAGCAATTCGTTGATTTTCTCGACTGCTAAGGTCTTCATAAATAATAGTAGGTGATAATAATAAAACCGGAATAGCTTTTGCTGTTGCTACCTGTACCATTGCGGTTAAATTTTGCCGATATTCTTGGGCTGTCGGAATATTCGGTCTGGCGGTCGTTGGCGTTTGGAAACTTTGTAAGACATCATTCACCCCAATATTAATTGTAATTAAATCGGGTTTTTTATCTAAAACATCTTGTTTAAATCGTTCATAGAGTTGGGTTGAGGTATTTCCAGAAACTCCGGAACTGATTATTTCAACAGGTTTGTTAGGATAGAGAAGATTCAAATAGCGTTGTAACAGCCAGACATAACCCCCATATTGTCCTCCACTTTGAGTAATACTATCCCCGACCACGACAATACGCTGTTTATTGCGTAGTGCTTCGGGTTGGGGTTCGATGATGGGTTGAGGTGATGGCGGTTGAGGCGGACGAGGCGTTTTAGGAGGTTGAGGGATGGAGGTGGGGGAAGTGGCTTCTTGGGGAAGTGCGGCTTGTATGCGTACCGATGGGGGTGAACAATACCATCCTAAACCACCGATTGCGAGGGTGATGAGAAATCGGACTACAAATTTCTGAACCTGTTTCATTTGTGAGCAATTTTATGGGAAGTTACAGCCAGGATAATTCAGTTATCAAGTATCCACATTATCAGTGTAAGAGTTAAGATTTAATCAACTGTCCACTTTTTTACTGATTACTGATTACTATTTACTAATAATATGTTAAATTCAGGACAAATAATTCAAGACCGCTATCAACTTCAACGCCGATGTGGACGTACCGCCGCCGGACGTCAGACTTGGCTGGCGATAGATCAAAAAACTCAAGAAGAAGTGATTATCAAGCTATTAGCGTTTAGTCCGCAAATGGCTTGGGAAGAATTAAAACTATTTGAACGGGAAGCCCAGGTTTTACAAGCATTGAATCATCCTCGTATTCCTCGATATCGAGATTATTTTTCTATGGATCAAAATGTGGGCGGGGGATTACCTTGGTTTGGATTAGTTCAAGATTATATTCCGGGTTTATCGTTACAAGAATTATTAGACAAAGGAGAACGTTTTACCGAATCTAAAGTTAAAAAAATTGCTAAAGACATCTTAAAAATCTTGATTTATTTGCATGAATTAAGCCCTCCAGTTTTACATCGAGATATTAAACCAAGTAATTTAATTTTAGATGCTTCAGAACAGATTTATTTAGTTGATTTTGGTGCGGTACAGGCTCAAGCATCGGTGACAGGAGTGACTTTTACCGTTGTGGGAACCAGTGGTTATGCACCCTTAGAACAATTTTGGGGACGGGCGGTCGCCGCCTCGGATTTATATGCGTTAGGAGCCACATTAATTCATTTATTAACTAATACTTATCCGGCGGATTTACCTCAAAAAAATGCTCGAATTCAATTTGCAGATCTGGTTAGTTTAAATCGGAATTTTGTTTTATGGATTGAACAAATAACAGAAATTTCCTTAGAAAAAAGATTGCCAACTGCCCGGGAAGCTTTAGAATTGTTAAAAGCCGGAAAAATTCGTCCTCGAATCAATCCTGATACTACCCCCCAAAGCGCTTTAATTCAAAAACTGAAGCAACCGTTTTACAGTAGAATTTCCCTAGATAAAACTTCACAGCGTTTAAATATTTATCTCCCCCCCAAAGGGTTGGGAAAACTATTTAAAATGGAAATGGGGTGTTTGCATTTTTTGATAATTTATTTTGGTTTGGGTTTCTTATTATCGGTTTTTATCCCAATATTTTTTAACAATCCCATGTTATTTTGGTTTTTGTTTTCACTCCTATTTGCTTCTGGCTTCCTTTGGATATTCTTTTTAATTGATGAAAAAACCTGGGTTGAA
>DMPJ01000498.1:3572-6342 GCA_003456035.1 Planktothrix sp. UBA8402 | reverse complement strand
GATAACTGGTAATGCGGATACTTGATAACTGATAAGACTGAAATGAAATTTTCTTCAGAGCCTCTAAATTTAAGTGATAATACCTTTGTTATTTTGCGCGATCTAATCCATCAACGGACTGGATTGTTTTATGGTAATTCCAAGCAAAATATGTTAGCTGATAAGCTATCTATTAGGGTTAAAGAACTTATGCTNNTATCAAGAATGGCGGGAAGTTATTAATGTATTAACCGTGCAGGAAACCTATTTCTGGCGGGAGTATGACCAAATCAAGGTTTTAGTTGAAGTGTTATTACCTAAATATTTAGAAAGGTTTTATAATCTTTCCTATCCCTGTCAACCTCTGCGAATTTGGAGCGCTGCTTGTTCAACGGGAGAAGAACCTTTAACTATTGCGATCGCCTTGAATGAAGCGGGTTGGTTTGAACGAGTTCCGATTGAAATTTGGGCTAGTGATGCTTCTAGTAAGGCAATTAATAAAGCCTTATCCGGAGTTTATAGGCAATACTCATTTCGCAGTTTTCCTGAATCCTTAAAAGCTAAATATTTTTCTGCCCATAATGATGGATGGAAGGTGTCTTCCCTAATTCATAATCGAGTTCATTGGTCAGTAAATAATTTATTAGTAGAGTCAGATATTCAATATTTAGCTCAAGCTCATTTTATTTTCTGTCGAAATGTTTTTATCTACTTTTCTGAAACCTCTATTTTAAAAACGGTTGATTTTTTCTATCAACGAATGTTCAACCCTAGTTATTTGTTTTTGAGTGCTTCAGAATCCTTGCTAAAAATCAAAACAGATTTTGAGTTACAGGAAATTGATGGAGCATTTGTTTATATTAAACATAAACCTAACCCTTATTATTTTATAGAGGATATCGGCAAAAAATAACGGCAAAGTTAGAGTAAAAATGCTAAATTTAAGTTGGGGCTAAATTCCAAATTTTATAACAAAGGAGGATAAAAATGAATAATAAAGTGATTCGAGTTTTAGTGGTTGATGATTCGGCTTATGTTAGGAAAGTGATTAAACAAATACTATCTCGTAGTCCCTTTATAGAAGTAGTAGGAACTGCCCACCACGGGGAAGAAGCATTAGAAAAACTAGAACTTATGGCGGATCAAGTTGATGTGATTACTTTAGATTTATTGATGCCTAAAGTAGATGGAGTAGAGTTTCTGCATCGACAAATGGAACGACATCCTATCCCGGTGATTATTGTCAGTATTGCCAAGGTCGGCGGGGAAATGCTCTTAGCGGCTTTAGATGCGGGGGCTGTTGATTTTGTCCATAAACCCACTGCTTTAGCCACAGAAAAAATGTATGAACTGGCTGATGAATTAATTGATAAAGTTAAAGCGGCTGCTAATGTTCCCCTCAAGCGTCTTCCCCTTCCTTTTTTACTCAAGCCCCCCTATCCATTGCCAACAGTTAAACCTCTAAATCATGGGAGTTTTACTGATTTAATTGTGATGGGAATTTCAACAGGTGGCCCGCAAGCTTTAACGTTTTTGATTCCTCAATTACCTAGTAATTTTCCTATACCCATCGCCATTGTTTTACATATGCCAATTGGTTATACCAAAATGTATGCGGAACGATTAGATCAATTATCGGAGTTGAAAGTTGTAGAAGCAACCGATGGAGAAATTATCTGTCCGGGTATGGTATTTATTGCCCCGGCGGGACGTCATTTAACCTTCAAACGTCAAGGAAATAATGTAGTAACTCATTTAGCCGCCCAACCCTTTGATATGCCCCATCGTCCCTCGGTGGATGTGATGTTTCAGTCCGCCGCCGAGGTTTATGGGAATCGGGTTTTGGGAATTGTAATGACCGGAATGGGCTCCGATGGTAAGCAGGGTGCAGCCTGGATTAAATCTTCTGGAGGTTCGATCTTTACTGAATCAGAGGAAACTTGTATTGTCTATGGAATGCCTCGGTCTGTAGTGGAATCGGGATTAAGCGATCGCCAAATTCCCCTATATGATATAGCAAAGACAATTTTAGAAGTTTTATAATCAATGTTGATAATTGATAATTGATAACTGATAATTGATTTTAACCCTCGAAAGGTGTAGAAATGTTACTAACTGAAAAACAAAAAATGGCATTGTCTGAATTTATGAGAATGGTTCTCTCTATGAAGACAGCAACGGCATTATCAGAATTAATTGGTTCTGATGTTAAGATGAAGGTTTCGGGAGTTTCTTTATCGCCTTTGAGTAAATTAACCCTGGAATTTTCTCAACATTTGAATGAAGATATTGTCAGTGTTCATCAAGTATTTAAAGGCTCGATTAATGGGGATGCTTTATTACTTTTAAATTATTCTTTTGCTGTAATGTTAACGAATTTACTTCAAAAAAATACTGATGATCAGATTGTATACTTAAATGTTTCTTCCTGTGAAGTCTTAACCGAAGCGGGCAATATTTTATTAAATTCCTATATCAGTATGTTAGGCAGTTTAATGGGATGTCAATTTACCTTTTCTATGCCGATTTTCCAAATTGAACCTTTACCGGATTTAGTTAATTCCTTAATGTTAGGTAAAAATGAAATCCGTTATGTATTAATGGTTGATACCACCTTTGAATTCTGTCATAATTCAGTTAGAGGTTATTTAGTCTTTGTTTCTGGTGTGATTCCTTTGTCTTGTTTAATTAAAGGGATTGAAGCCTCCATTGACTTAGCAATTCCTAATTCTTGAGATTCTTTGCAAAGACAATTTTAGAAGTTTTACTATTACCTATTACCTATTACCTA
>DMPJ01000498.1:0-3562 GCA_003456035.1 Planktothrix sp. UBA8402 | reverse complement strand
CCCTATTCCCTATTCCCTATTCCTATAATTGTTAGCGAGGGAGGACGCTCGCACTGCTTCCCCCTGCTTGTTTAATTCTTAACTTCCGTCATTTCAATCACACGGTCGTCTAAATCTTTAACTAAAAAATTTAACGGTCTTTCGCTGCGAATTTTATGTTTTACCCCGCGCAATTGTACCCGCATTAAAATTTGTTCTAAACAGTCTTTATCAAAACAAACATGACGTTCTTGATCTTTTGAACCATAACTGGCCCCGCCAATAATATGTAACTGAGTATTTTTCATCAGTTGATACCATAATCCCTCAGTACCCTGCATTTTAGAAGTTACAGTATTTCCTAGAGGGGCAGAAAGATACAGGGGATCAATTCCGGTCGCTCCTAAAGTTTGTTCATAGTTATAGTAATAATGTAAAGGCACATCTGCCACAGACAGTCCTAATAAACCTTCATAAAAATCCCTGGCTATGGTCAAATCAGAAACCATAATTGTGTGAACTTTCGGCGCGCTGGTCAGAAACATCCACATAGCCACAGCATAAGCCGCCAGTAGCATCACCATGACTCCCTGAGTCGAAAAAATCCCGTCAAAGATGGGAAATTCAGGGAAAAACGCACTTAACGGTAAAAAAGGCAATGAAACATCCATTAAATTAACGGCTATTAGCATAAATAAATTCAGAAGTAGGAAACCAATAATCGCTGCCATCCCAAAGACTGAGACGATCTGCTAGTGATCATGTTAACAAAAAGTTTTGACAACTCCTGTACAATCAGGTCTTTTTAGTCCAGACATTGCAACTTAACGATGACCAATCAGATTGATGTGTTTGTATACGGTACTCTCAAGCCAGGGGAATGTAACTATCAACGCTATTGTCAGGGGCGAGTCATAGCCCAGCGTCCGGCTTTAGCCTTGGGAAAACTCTATGCTCTATCTTTAGGTTATCCAGGGATGGTAGCAGGGAATGGTATCGTGGAGGGGGTGGTTTTATCCTTTACAGACCCTAATATTTTTTTAGACTTAGATCAATTAGAGGATTACCAACCCCATCGCCCTCCTGAACAAAATGAATATCAGCGACAACAAATTTCTGTATTTGATCTCAACCATCAACCTTTAGGCTTAGTTTGGGTTTATTTGATGGAGATTAAAACCGTTGAGTTTTATTCCGGGGTTTTGATTCCTGATGGTTGTTGGAAAAACCAAGATTAGACCTAAAATATAACCCCAAAAAACCTTATATTTTAAAGTCTCTGGGGTTATATTCTTTTAATTTATTGGTCTTGAAACTGCGGCTTTAGGAATCGGAATAATCGGTTGATCCACGCTAATACTAACTGCATTAGGAGTAATAATCGGGATCAGAGGTTCATTCAAGGCAATTTGTAAAGGTTCCGAATTGTTCAGAGTTTCAGACTGGGCAAACATCGGAAAACGCCCGGAATTGCCTGAAATTGTGCCGGAAAAGGTCATTACTAATAAGGCCGCGATCGCAGTTCCTCCCCAAGTCGCCATCCTACGGGTTCTCTGATTTAACCTTTGAAATACTAGAGTAGTCAGTTGTTTTACTGAGGTACTAGAAGCAGGAACAGGAGCGTTTTGTAGGCGAGAACGCAGTTGTAGTAATTGTAGATAAGTTGCCTTAATCTTGGGATCAGTATCTAGCCAACCCTGAACTTGACGGCGTTCGGAAACCGTCGCCTCATTGTCCAGGTAGGCACTGAGTAATTGGAATTGTTGAGGGTCAAGAAGATCCGAGTGTTCCTCAGATAGATGTCCCCGGATAGTCGAGTTGGTTTGTGGTTCAGGATCAAAATTGTGCTTCATCGGAACACCCCCGTTGAGCAAAAATGAAATCAGACATTAAAAATTAAAGTTTCCCCTTATATGACTATTGTATCGGTATTACCCACAATTGCATCCGCTCACCCGCCAATTTGTTAGTATCTTCCGCGAGCAGCCCCACTTCTGATCTTCTGAGCTTGTGAAGGAACAGCAGTAGTCGTTGAATTGCGGTTGGGAACTAGACTGATTGGAATAAGTTTACAATCAAGAGAAAAAATTGCTATTATCGAGTTATTCATCTTAACTTCCATGCCGTAAGCGAAAACCAAGCTAATAGGTAAAAGTTCAAGAGAAAAAGTTTCGGTCTTGGGAACCAGGACTCCTGCCCTTGGAGGGAATGTAAGACCAATAGAACTACAGAGTTCTTGAGGCAGTTGCCGATGAACGGGGAAGCCCACACTGACCCTCTGACAAGTGTGGGTAGTTCACGGATTCAGATAAACTTGTAGGTCAGCTTGTAAGCGTTGACGCGCTCTGGCGATTCTCGATTTCACTGTTCCCAGGGAAACCCCGGTAATTTCGGCAATTTCTTCATAAGCTAATCCTTCAATTTCCCGCAGAACAATAGTAGTGCGGAACATTTCAGGTAAATCGGCGATCGCTTCATGAAGATGACTATAAAATTCACGGGTTGCCATATCCTCATCGGGGCTAGGACTATCGGCGGCGATTTCCCAGTCCATTTCCCCGTCTTGAACATTGCGAGGTGCATCTAAAGATAGAGGCGGTTTTACCCGTTTGCGCTTGCGGAGTTCATCGTAAAACAAATTTGTGGCAATTCGACTTAACCATCCCCGAAATTTGACGGGCTCTTGTAGACGTTTAATATTGCGATACACCCGAATCCAGATTTCTTGAGCTAGGTCAGCCCGATCTTGCCAGTCTGGGGCCAGGTGATAGAGAATCTTATCAACGTGGGACTGATAGCGACGGAGTAATTCTGTGAAGGCGGCTTGATCTGGACAGACTCCCTCTTGACACCGCAGGACTAAATCAGTATTGGGGAGTTGTTCAAGGGGTAGTTGCTCTAGGGGGATAGAGACGCCTGCCTTAGACCAAGAGATAGGTATGGATTGGCTCATGGGTGGAACTTGGTTGATGAAAGATTCCGTTAGTTGATGACGCGACCCGGATTCATTGTGTTCCTGGGTTCAAACTGATCAGTTATGATACCAGGGCTAGAGATGAGTTTTTTCACCTAACGGGTGTTTTCCCTTATGTTAGTGGAAGTTTAACCGTTTGTCATGAAAAATTTCTCATCAAATGCGGGTCATCGTTGTATTAAAGGATACGTTCGCTCTGATTGAATTTCGGGAAAATTGGATATAAGAAAAAGGGCGGACAGAAGTTATTTTAAAATTCGCCCCTGGATGAATCTTGTCTTATTAATCCCAGGGGATATTTAAACTTGGGTATTTTTCTAATCTTCATCTTTTTTATATCAGCAAATACTGCTTAATTAGAGGTGATAACCAGAAACTATTCTCAATTTTTTCTACTAAACAACGCCGTTGTAAAGATTGTAAGACGTTAACTAATTCTAAGTTTAAATTGGGTTGTTTGTCTATTAATTTTGCCAGTTTTAGGGGTTGAGTTTCCCTAGCCAGTATGGACAATATTTGTTTTTCTCTATCGGACAGGCGATCGCACTGTTGCCGTAAAATATCTTTAACATCTTCGGGTAATAAGATGATATCATTTTGTAATAAATC
>DMPJ01000182.1 GCA_003456035.1 Planktothrix sp. UBA8402 | reverse complement strand
AGCCGCCGCACATTCTTTAGAGGTTGCGCCGCTAACATCACAGACTGTACGGGCTTCCTCAAGTTCTTTCTCGATAAGTTCGTTGATGTCGTTCATAAAACTTTCGTTTAATCCAAATCTACTAACTACAGGTTCTAATCCCACTTTAGAACATTTAGTAAGGGTTGCTCACTTTGTTCTTGTTGCACGGCTGGTGCAGCCAAAGTCGGGATTTCCCCCTTACTGTAATACATCAGTTTCTAATTCTAACAGAAAATGTGGGGGAATTTATTCTCCTGTGTCGTCTTTCAGTGGTGTTGGTCTAAAGCCAGGCAAGATCCCGGTGATTCCCGTCCTTAAATATTCCATCTGCCGTACTTCTACACAATCTGCTATCTTAACACAAGAGAGCCGACTATTGAGGGAGGGCGAAGATGGCGGAATCGACAACCAAACCCATGCGCTGGGCAAGTGCTTTATCTCAACGTCCTTCCTTAGAAGCGGCGGTGAAAGAAGTTGTAGAAATAGCTCAAGATTCTTTACGAGCTTCTCCAGACTTAGGCTTAGTATTTATTTCCTCTGCCTTTAGCAGTGAATATTCCCGACTGATGCCACTACTCCAAGAACACCTAAATCTTCCCACCCTAATTGGTTGTGGCGCGGGCGGTGTGATTGGGATGAATTCCGATCACCAAGCCGAAGAAATTGAGGGAGAACCTGCCCTTAGTCTAACCTTAGCCCATTTACCGGAGGTTGAAATTCATCCGTTTCATCTATCCGCCGACGATTTACCCGATTTGGATAGTTCCCCGGATCGATGGATAGACTTAATTGGAGTCAAACCCGAAGATCAGCCCCAATTTATTTTGTTAGTTGATCCCTACTTTGGTCAAATTAATGATTTCCTCCTCGGTTTAGATTATGCCTACCCGGGTTCGGTAAAAGTGGGAGGACTGGCCAGCACGGGGACAACAGGGGGGGTAACGGGGGTGTTTTCCGGTTCCAAACGGCACCCCGAGGAAATTGTCGGCTTGGCTTTGTGCGGTAATATCGTGATTGAAACCATTGTCGCCCAAGGTTGTCGTCCCATTGGCCATCCCTACCGGATTACCCAAGGAGAACGCAATATTGTCTTGGAAGTGGAAACTCCATCGGAAGATGCCGAACTAGAAACCACTGCTGCGGTTTCCGTGCGCCTATCCCCCTTAGAAGCGTTGCAAGATCTGGTAAAGCAATTAAATGAAGAAGATCGACAACTGGCTCAACATTCCTTGTTTGTCGGGATGGTGCGGGATGAATTTAAACAAAAATTAGAACCGGGGGATTTTTTAATTCGGAATTTAATTGGGGTTGATCCCCGGGTTGGGGCGATTGCTATTGGCGATCGGGTTCGTCCAGGACAACGAATTCAATTTCATCTTAGAGATTCTCGCACTTCCGCAGAGGATTTGGAATTATTAATAGAACATCATCAACGACAGGCTTCTTCCTTTCCCCAAGGGGTAACTAATGCCGGAGGGTTGATGTTTTCCTGTTTAGGACGGGGAGAAGGGCTTTATGGGGAACCTAACTTCGATTCTGGACTATTTCGACGGTATTTTGATATCCCTCTGAGTGGCTTTTTCTGTAATGGTGAAATTGGCCCGGTGGGAAATGTAACGTTTCTGCACGGTTATACTTCGGTTTTTGGAATTTGTCGGCAAAGAGGTCAATAATTAACATCAATTCTATAGCGCTACGCATTACAGTTAGGACACTTTTATTTTAAATCCTAAAACTCATTACCTATTACCTATTACCCATTACCCATTCCCCATTACCCATTACCCATTCCCTGATCTATGACTATTTCAACAAAAACTCCAACGACTTCTTCTCCACCTCCAATCAAAAAAGGCTGGCGACAACTCGGTTCTCAACTTCTGGGCCCCTTGGCACTCTTAGGGCCGTCGGGTTTATGGTTATTACTCTTATTAATCCTGCCAACTTTATTGATTTTTCAACTCAGTTTAGTTAAGGATATTCGTCCTGGAGATTTGGTAATTCCCAATGGCATTGATAATTATTTAAGAGTATTTGAACCGATTAATTTATTGGTGATTTGGCGATCGCTATTTTATGCCTTTGGGACAACAACAATTTCTCTACTATTAGGATTTCCCGTCGCCTATTGGATTGCCCAATTAGCCCCTAAAAAGTGGCGAAATATAATATTATTAGCCTTTGTTTTACCCCTGTGGACATCTTCTTTATTAAGAACCTATGCTTGGATTACCATATTAAGACCCACCGGAGTATTAAACTCTGTCTTAGGATTAATTGGATTACCCGCCTTAGAATTATTAAATCGAACTCCGGCGGTTTTAATTGGCATGGCCTATAGTTATTTGCCCTATATGGTCACGGTTTTATACGCCTCTTTAGAAAAATTAGATCGGCGATTATTAGAAGCCTCTGCCGACCTAGGAGCGCGACCTGTAGAAACATTTTGGAAAGTCACCGTCCCCCAAACATTGCCCGGAATTGCCGCCGGATCTCTGCTAGTTTTTATTAGTTCCATGGGGGATTTTGTCGATCCCGAACTATTAGGAGGAGCCTCAAGTATGACGGTTTCTCGATTAATTTATAACCAATTTTTAGGCTCAACTCAAAATTGGGGCTTTGGTTCAGCTTTGAGTATGGTCTTAATTTTTGGGGTGAGTATTGCGATCGCACTTTTAATTAAATATGGAGATACTAAACCGTCTCGTTAATTAAAACAAATTAGGAAAAATTTATGCAAGAAATCCAACAACAACCAGAGGAGATCATTGATATGGCTGCTAAACCGAAGTTTAGAATTTCTTGGCAGGTAGTTTTTGTCGGTTTGATGTTTTTTTATATGTACCTGCCGATTTTTGTGTTAACATTTTTTAGTTTTAATAAATCTCGATATAGTGCGGGATGGGAAGGATTTACCTTACAATGGTATGTAAAATTATTCCAAGATGCCAGAATTTTAACCGCTTTAAAAAATAGTTTAATCGTCGGAATTTGTGCGGTNNACATTAATGGCCGTAGGATTAGCCCGTTATCATTTCCCAGGAAAAGGATTATATCAAGGAGCGTCCTATTTACCATTAATTATTCCTGATATTGCTATGGCGGTAGCAACCCTAGTATTTTTAGCCGCCGTTGCCATTCCCCTCAGTTTATGGACAATTGTATCAGCCCATGTTGTCTTTTGTTTAGCCTACGTTGCCTTAGTTGTTTCCACCCGTTTAGCCGATTTAGACCCCCATTTAGAAGAAGCCGCCCTAGACTTAGGAGCAACACCCATCGAGGCTTTTATTCAAGTCTTATTACCCCAATTAATGCCCGGGATTATATCAGGTTGTTTACTAGCTTTTGTATTAAGTATGGATGATTTTTTAATCGCCAGTTTCACCGCCGGAAGTGGGGCAAATACCTTACCAATGGAAATATTTAGTCGAATTAGAACCGGAGTCAAACCCGATATTAATGCCTTGAGTGTGATCCTAATTTTAGCATCTGGATTCCTTGCCTTATTTGGCGAATATTTACGCATTCAAGGAGAAGGAAAACGCCTAAAAAACTAAACCCGTAGTAAGCCCTTCAGGGCTTAATCTTTAGTATAATATTTATGTCATAATTGAGGTATGCACGATTAGTCCTACAGATCAACAAGCTAGAAGTTGCTTAATAGTGTGTCAATATTTATCCAACTGCTACCAAGATATTCATTTATTCCGTTTTGATTCCCAAACTGGAGAAGTTTATATTCTAGCAGGTGAGGAGATAGAAATTATTGTTTTAAGCACTGGAATTTGGGAGTTTTTATGATATCAGATTTTGAAAAAATGACCAAGGCTGAACTCAGAGCTTATGCTTTAGAACATCGTGGCGAGGAAGATGTTGAAGCGTTGCGCGTGTTATTCCGTCGTCGGAAACCCTATGCGCAAGATTTAACATTTTATCCTGCTAAAAATCAGCAGGAAAAACAAGAGCAAATTGAAAGATTTAAACAAATTATTGAAGAAAAACAAGGTCAAAAAATTAAAGACAGAACATCACCTTTAGACGAGTGAAATTCCATCTCTAGTTTTTCCATATAACGATGAGGCAGAGCATCGTTGTCCGATGACTAGGTAGAACTTAGTTATCATAAATATATTAGTTACTCTGGGATAATCACTTCAATATCCATGTCTCTACACCAAGCAAAATCATCAACATTAAAAGTATATATTCGCCTGATTCCGTGTGACATCATTGTAGCAACGTGCATAACATCAAAAACGGTTGCACCAGTTACCGGATGATTTTCCAACAAAACCAGCAAACTATTAGTCAAGTTTGAGGGTTTTGGTAACAGTTGGATATTGGGCATTTGAATCAGTCTTTTTATTCTCCATATTGTTTCTACTGGTGTCATGGGTTTTTTGACTTGACTACTACTGGTCATAACAGAATAAAATTCTGCAAGAATTTGATCAGAAACGCACAATATTTCCTGTTCACTGGGTCTTAAAATTTTTAATGATGCTTTGTGTTTATCACCACTTTCTGTACTTACAGAATAGACCAATATATTTGTATCTAGGAAGCTTTTTTGCATTTTATCCTGTGTCATATATTTTTGCTCTGCTGATGGGTTCTTTAACGCCAATATCAGCAATCAGCCAACTAAATTCTTCATCAAGTTGCCTGAGTTCATCATCTTCTGGAGTTACGGTTAAGTCATCATTACCTCCTTGATTAATTTGTTTATTTTCAGGAACAGACCTAAGTGCTGTTACAATTTCTTCGACAAGAGCAATTTGCTTGTCGCTGAGTCCAGTTACATCAATTACTGTAGTTTTCATAAGGAATCTTTTTGGCATCGAAAAGGGGCGAAAGATATTGTAAATTGATGGTGAAATGAATACTCTGAAAAGGCAGAACTTAAAAATAAATCTACCTTCTCAGCAATACTCTATACTCATATTAACACATCTAACCCATGATGGGTTAGTAAAAATGAAACATGGGGTTAAAGATTGAAGTATTTAGAAACAGGATGATAGGTAATAAACGCCGTTGTAGACTGTTCTGGATAAATTTGTTCACTTTCATCCATATACATCTTAATCCGGTCAGTTTGTAACAACTCCACC
The DNA here is from genome assembly GCA_003456035.1 of Planktothrix sp. UBA8402. Lineage (GTDB taxonomy): Bacteria > Cyanobacteriota > Cyanobacteriia > Cyanobacteriales > Microcoleaceae > Planktothrix. Next base: position 3,225 of record DMPJ01000182.1, on the reverse strand, counting down.
TGCTTATATTGGTCTTGAATATTAGGACAAGCCGGATATCCAAAACTATAGCGAGAACCCCGATGACGTTGGGCTAAAACATCCCGCACATTATCCGGTTCTTCACTTCCAAATCCCAACTCCCGACGAATTTTTGCATGAGTCCATTCTGCTAACGCTTCCGCCGTTTGTACCGCCATTCCATGAAAATACAAATAATTCTTATAGTCATTTTCAGCAAACAATTTATGAGCGTATTCTGTGGCAATTTCTCCAACAGTTACCGCTTGCATCGGGAAAACATCAATTTTGCCACTTTCTTTAGAGGCAAAAAAGTCCGCAATACACAAACGTTTTCGTGATTTTTGTCGAGGAAACTCAAAACAAGCCACCTGTTTTTGATGATTTTCAGGATCAAAAATTAATAGAGAATTGCCCTCCGATTGACAGGGAAAATATCCATAAATCACCGTAGGATGTAATAAATTTTCTGCTAAAATTTTGGTTTTCCATTCGTCTAAAACTGGATAAACCTTTTCAGCTAAAAATTGATTATATTCTTCCTTTGATTGTTCTCTGGGTTTGCGAAATTGCCATTGACCCGCAACTAACGCTTGTATATCTAAATACCACCAAATATCCTCGATAGGAATATCCTGGGGTTGTAAAATTTTCGTTCCCCAGAAGGGAGGAGTAGGACGTTCAATATTAACATCAACTGCTTCAGAATGTCGGGTATCAATCACAATTTCTTCAGGATTTTCTAAAACCTTTTCAACCGTTTCTAACTTGACTTTAATTTTCTTGGTTTCTGCATATTCCCCTAAAAATCCTTGGGAATCATCCCATTTTCCTGCTGTTTTTGCAGGCATTAACTTATCCATAAAATTCAAGTCAGAAAAAGCATCTTTCCCATAAATAACTTGACCTTGATAGGCATTTTGACAATCCTCATAGACAAATTTTGGGGTTAAAGCCGCCCCGCCTAAAATTACCGGAACTGTAATCTNNTTGCGTAATACCTTCTTGGTTGAATGCTTCCAAATTGTCTTTCATAAACGCGGTAGATTTAACTAATAATCCACTCATGGCAATACAGTCCGCGCCGTGTTCTTTGTAAGCATTGATAATATTTTCAACGGGTTGTTTAATCCCTAAATTAAGCACTCGATAGCCGTTATTAGATAAAATAATATCGACTAAATTTTTACCAATATCATGCACATCCCCTTTAACCGTAGCAATTAGAAACATTCCTTTGCCATTATTCCCCGTTTCTGACTTCTCCATATAGGGTTCCAAATAGGCAACGGCGGCTTTCATAGTTTGGGCAGATTGTAACACAAAAGGTAGCTGCATTTGCCCAGACCCGAACAATTCTCCCACCACTTTCATCCCATCCAAAAGAATATTATTAATAATCTCTAGGGGAGGATATTGTTTTAAACCTGCGGCTAAAGCATCATCTAATCCAATTCGTTCTCCGTCAATAATATGACGTTTTAAACGTTCTTCTACCGGAAGGTTAATATCTCCAGAACGATCTCGTTTTGTAGTTTTACCCTGAAATAAATTGGTCAGTTCTCCTAACGGGTCATAGGTACAAACATCCCCATCAAATCCCCGTTGGTCATAAATTAATTTCCGACAAACTTCTTGATGTTCGGGGTCAATTTTTGCCAAGGGTAAAATCTTATTAGCGCTAACAATAGCCGCATCTAACCCCACTTGCATTGCTTCATGGAGGAACACAGAATTTAACACTTGCCGCGCCACCGGATTTAAACCAAAGGAAATATTAGAAACCCCTAAAACAATATGACATCCGGGCAATTCTTGACGAATTTGACGAATAGAATCTATCGTGGCTTTGCCATTATTTCGGTCTTCTTCAATACCCGTAGAAATCGGTAATGCTAAGGGGTCAAAAAAGATTTCATAAGCTGGAATACCATAATTAATTGCTGCATTATAAGCCCGTTGAGCAATTTCAAATTTCTTCTGGGCAGTTCTTCCCATTCCTTCTTCATCAATGGTTCCCACCACAATAGCAGCACCATATTTTTTGGCAATTTCTAAGACTTTATAAAAGCGTTCTTCCCCATCTTCATAGTTAGTAGAATTGAGTAAACATTTGCCCCCAGATACCTTTAACCCCGCTTCCATTTTTTGCCATTCTGTCGAGTCTAACATCAAGGGTAAATTAACATTAGTAACAACGCGAGACACCAATTCTTTCATATCTCGCACGCCATCTCGCCCGACATAATCGACGTTAACATCTAAAATTTGCGCCCCTTCTTTTATCTGGGATTTTGCTAAGGAAACTAACCCATCCCAGTCTTCTAAATTAAGTAAATCTCGGCATTTTTTTGAACGNNGTAAATCTCGGCATTTTTTAGACCCACTAGCGTTGAGACGTTCGCCAATAATTAAAAACGAGTTTTCCTGTTCATAACTTTGGGGACTATAAATTGAAGCCGCCGAAGGAATAAATTGCGGTTCCCGTTGTTTAGGTTTGAGAGTTTTAGAAATTTCAGCTAAGGCTTGAATATGCTCATAACGGGTTCCACAACAACCTCCAATTACCTGAACTCCCAAATCTTCAACGAAGTGCATTAACGCCATTTTTAGTTCCATTGGCGTCAGTTTATAATGGGCTTTGCCGCCAACATTTTCCGGTAAACCCGCATTAGGAACACAGGAAACAATAAAAGGAGAATGTTCTGCTAAATAGCGAATATGTTCTTTCATTAAATCGGGGCCAGTAGCACAATTTAACCCTAAAATATCAATATTATAGGGGGCTAAAATTGTTAANNACGGAAACCATAATCGGACGACGTTCTCCTTTTTTAGTAAAAACGTCTTCAATTCCATTTAATGCGGCTTTAATTTGCAGCACATCTTGGCAAGTTTCAACGATGAATAAATCCACACCTCCATCAAATAATCCTTCTGCTTGTTCAGCAAAAGCATGATGTAATGTGTCAAAATCAATATGTCCGAGGGTGGGAAGTTTAGTTCCTGGCCCAATTGAACCCGGCAACAAATCGGGGTTTTTCCGGTGTAGAATATTCTGCTGTTAAACCTTTAGCTAATTCGGCGGCGGTTTTGTTTAAATCATAAGCTTTATCAGCCAAATCATATTCAGCTAAAACAATAGAAGTGGCGCCAAAAGTATCGGTTTCAATTACATCCGCACCCGCTTCTAAAAAGCCGCGATGAACATTAGCAACGGCTTCA
>DMPJ01000081.1:10371-10953 GCA_003456035.1 Planktothrix sp. UBA8402 | reverse complement strand
GAACTGATTTTGAGGATCAAATTGTTGTTTAATTTGACGCATCAAATTTAAAGCGTTTCCCGAATATCCCCAAACTTCTAACTGTTGTTTTAGGTCTACAGGTGCTTTTAATATTGATAAAAACCCTCCTTGAGATTCACACCAATTTCTTAAGTTTAACAGGGTTTCTGGAGAAACGCTTTCAAACCGTAACACCCCTAAACCGACTCCAGCATGAATCACACCGATGGTTTGACACTGGGTTAAGGTTTTGACCGCAGCAGTGGGGGTAATTCCGATTTTACAAACAATAGAAGCATTAGATTCAGATTGCCAGATTTGCTGTTTTAATTGTTGCCATAAATTCTCCTCATCGGAGTCAATATAAATTGCTTTTAACCCGATTTTTTCTCCTAATTCTATTAAGCGTTGAGATTGTTGTTTAACACTTTCTGCAATACTTTGGAACCTCACCATTAAACCAATATTATCTCCAAATCCTAATATTTTTGATAGGTCAGATGAGATTAAATCCACAGCGACAGGAGTTAAAGCAGAAGCTAATAAAATTTGATTTATTTGTGCAATTGCTGACGCTTCTCC